>JAHDIM010000082.1 GCA_020630805.1 Anaerolineales bacterium | reverse complement strand
CAAAACCCACGGGGCTTTGGGCGCATTGTGCGCCAAGCGAACCAAAGTGTGGCGGCCATTGTTGAAGAAGCTGACTGCACGCCAGAGCAGCGTGAAATCA
Source organism: Anaerolineales bacterium (assembly GCA_020630805.1). Classification (GTDB taxonomy): domain Bacteria; phylum Chloroflexota; class Anaerolineae; order Anaerolineales; family UBA6668; genus JAHDIM01. Next base: position 13,998 of record JAHDIM010000082.1, on the reverse strand, counting down.
AAGAACTCAATGTTGGCGTTTATTGTTTCGATGCCGATTGGCTTTGGGAGAATTTGCATAACATTGAAAAATCACCGAAGGGTGAATACTATCTCACTGACCTGGTCGCGATGGCTGTTGGACAAGGCTTGCGCGTTGAGGCCGTGATCTTAGAAGACAATGCTGAAGCAATTGGCATCAACACGCGTGTGCATCTTGCGGAAGCCGAAAAGCTGTTGCGTCAACGCACCAACCGCCATTGGATGGAAGCTGGCGTAACGCTAGTTGATCCAGATACGACTTACATTAGCCTCGATACAACCATTGGCGCAGACACCGTCATCTTGCCAAACACGCATATTGAAGGCGCAACAGCCATTGGTGAGAACTGTGTTGTTGGACCGAATACCATCATCCGCGACTGCACGATTGGCAATTACTGTGAAATCGAAGCGTCAGTTCTAGAAGAAGCCACAATGGAAAACCATGTGGACATTGGGCCATTTGGACACCTGCGTAAAGGCGCTCACTTGGCTGACGGCGTGCACATGGGCAACTTTGGTGAAGTCAAAAAGTCATACCTTGGCCCAGGTGTCAAAGTGGGGCACTTCTCTTACATTGGTGACGCGACCATTGGCGAAAATACCAATATTGGTGCTGGCACCATCACCTGTAACTTTGCCGCGGATAAGACCAAACATCGCACTGAAATTGGGAAAGATGCCTTTATTGGCAGCGATTCCATGTTAGTTGCACCGCTTACTATTGGAGATCGCGCCCGAACCGGTGCTGGTTCAGTCGTGACGAAAAACGTCCCAGAAGATGCCACCGCAGTTGGTGTTCCGGCACGGGTGTTGCGTAAGCGAAGTTAGGTAGTAAGTTGGGAGGTTTGCTAGTGGGTGTTGAAATACCTTTGGATCCAGCGAACCAACAAACTAACCCACTATTCAACCAACAAACTATGTCTGACCAAGAACTCGTCCAAGCCGCGATTGACGCAACGCAGTACTGCTATGCACCATACTCAAATTTCAAGGTTGGTGCAGCGCTATTAACTGCTGATGGCGAAGTCATCACTGGCGTCAACATTGAAAACGCGGCATATTCGCCAACCAATTGTGCCGAACGAACTGCTGTCTTCAAAGCAGTGTCTGAAGGCAAGCGTGACTTTGTAAAGGTGGCGGTCGTCTCAAAAGGAGCCGTCTCGCCTTGTGGCGTGTGTCGCCAAGTCATGACGGAATTTGCGCCGCAGATCGAAGTGATTATGGCAGACCTTGAGGGGAATATTCGCCATACGCTGCGATTAGATCAACTCTTAGTCGATTCATTTGGACCAGAAAATCTATAATCTGATGAGTGATAAGTGACGAGTGAACTAAACCCAAGACTTGGATAAACGTCACTCATTACTCGTCACTCATTGCTCTCAACTTTTGTCCCGCCAACGCACCATTCGCACTGAAGCCATTGTGCTTCGTCAAAAAGAATTCCGTGAAGCAGATCGGATGCTGACGGTATTGACGCCTGACTATGGCAAGCTCAAACTGCTCGCCAAAGGCGTGCGCCGGATGCACAGCCGCAAGTCAGGGCACTTGGATCTTTACAATCGGGTCGATTTGCTGCTGGCGAAAGGTCGAGATTGGTACATTGTCACCCAAGCCGACACGCTCGAAACGTACCGCTGTTTGCGCGAAGACCTGCTCCGTTTGAGCTATGCGCAGTACTTTGTGGAACTGCTAGAACGCTTCACCATTGAAGACGATGCAAATCCGGAACAGTATGCACTGTTAGCCAATGCGATGCGCTGGAACTGTGACACTGAAAATCCAATGTTGATGACGCATTTCTATGAATTGCAGTTGCTCAATCAAGTCGGATTTCGGCCTGAACTGACTCATTGTGTCGTTAGTGGCGAAGCTGTCCAACCAGAAGATCAGTTTTTTGACCCGATTGGCGGCGGGCTAGTGCGGCCAAACTATGGAGCAACGCAAATAGGTGCCTTTCCGATTTCAGTGGATGCAGTCAAAGTGCTTCGGTTTTTGCAGCGTAGCCAATATGAGCAGATTGAACAGTTGACCCTGCGCAAGCCAGTTGCGCGAGAAGTTGAACAGGTCATGACGAAATACATCGCAGCATTGCTGGAACGGCGCTTGAAGTCAGCAGACTTTTTACACAAGGTGCGCCAAATGACGGCTAGCTTTCAGCCTAAGGATTCAGAATGAAATCAGAATTTGTAACCTTTCCAGGTAGCCAAAGCGTAGAGCTTTCTGGTCGTTTTGAATTGCCAGATGAACAAGAGCCGCGCGCTTATGCATTGTTTGCGCATTGCTTTACGTGTAGCAAGAATCTGCGCGCAGTGGGACGAATTGCGCAATCGTTGACGGACAATGGCGTTGGCGTTCTGCGGTTTGATTTCACCGGTCTCGGCAATAGTGAAGGCGACTTTTCTGATACAAATGTCTCTTCAAATATTGAAGACTTACTTGCCGCGGTTACCTACATGGAAAGCATCGGGCGTGCGCCTCAAGTCCTGATTGGCCATTCACTAGGTGGTGCTGCCGTCTTACAAGCGGCCCAGCATGTGCCTAGCTGTCGGGCGATTGTTACGATTGGTGCGCCGTCACAGGCCGCCCACGTCTTGCACTTGGTGGACAGTCACCTGCATGAAATTGAAGCCCGTGGCGAGGCCGATGTGGTCTTGGCCGGTCGGCGTTTCCGCATCAAGAAACAGTTTGTAGATGATCTCGCGCAATATCGGATGACTGACTTTATTCGCGAACTACGACGGGCACTCTTGGTAATGCATTCGCCAATTGATAATACCGTGGGAATTGAAAACGCAGCTGAAATTTTTGGAGCAGCGTTACATCCGAAAAGCTTTGTTACCCTTGACGATGCCGACCACCTTCTGACTGATGATGCCGACGCACGCTATGCAGGCAACGTTATTGCGGCTTGGAGCGAGCGTTATCTTTCATAGCATTCGAAAGGCTGTACGGGTTGCAATAGAAGCGGCCCGTGGAAATTACACATTCCACCTTACGAATTCGCTCCATTCCCCGATAAAATAAAAGACCAAAAATTCACGCCCTTATGGGTCTAAAAATTCATGTCTGAAAACGCAATCACTTTTCAAGAAATTATTATCCGGCTCGAAAAATTCTGGGCCGAACAAGGCTGTCTAATTTGGCAACCGTATAACCATCAGGTTGGGGCTGGCACAATGAACCCCGCCACCGTTTTGCGCGTCTTGGGGCCAGAGCCTTGGAGCGTCGCTTACGTTGAACCTTCCGTGCGCCCTGACGATGGTCGCTATGGTGAAAATCCAAATCGACTGAACCAGCACTATCAATATCAAGTTATCTTGCAGCCAGATCCGGGCAATCCGCAAGAACTGTATTTGCAGTCGCTTGAAGCGGTTGGGATCAACCGGCGTGAACACGATATCCGCTTTGTAGAAGACAATTGGGAATCGCCAGCGTTAGGTGCCTGGGGGCTGGGCTGGGAAGTCTGGCTCGACGGTCAGGAAATTACGCAGTTTACTTACTTCCAGCAAGCAGGTGGATTGCAACTTGAATCGCCAGCTGTTGAAATTACCTATGGCTTGGAACGGATTGCGATTGCCTTGCAAGGGGTCAACAATTTCCGCGACATCAAGTGGACAGATACTTTCTCTTACGGCGATGTGAATCTCCAATCTGAGCAAGAACACAGCGCGTACAACTTCGAAGTTGCGGATGTCGACCGCATGCGTCAAGTCTTTGATATTGCCGAAGCAGAAGCGTTGGCTGCACTTGAGCGTGGGTTAGTGTTGCCTGCCCATGACAATGTATTGAAGTGTTCGCATACCTTCAACGTGCTAGATACGCGTGGCGCTGTTGGTGTCACTGAACGCGCTAACTATTTCCGCCGTATGCGCAACTTGTCGCGCAAGGTCTCTAAAGCATATGTGGCGCAGCGTGAAGAACTTGGCTTCCCATGGATGGATAAAACCCCTGAAGCGGTAACCCCAACGGTTCCTTCGTTGCCTGCCGCAGTAGATGCGGTGCAAGACTATCTGCTTGAAATTGGGGTAGAAGAATTGCCAGCCTCTAACGTTGATGATGCGCTGACGCAACTCCAAACCCTTGTGCCAGACATGCTTGCTGAAAACCGATTGGCACATGGTGAAATCGAATATTTTGCGACCCCGCGTCGCTTAGGTGTCTTGGTGCATCACTTGGCTGCGCGCCAGCCAGATGCGACCGAAGAATCACGCGGCCCCTCTTGGGACCGCGCGTTTGATGCCGACGGGAACCCTACAAAAGCAGTGCAAGGCTTTGCGCGTGGAAAAGGCGTTACCATTGAGAATTTAGTCAAACGTGAAGTCAAAGGCAACAATTATGTGTTCGCCATTGTCAATAAGCCCGGCAAAACTGCTACTGAGGTGCTCGCCAATTTAGCGCCAATGCTGATTGCTGCACTCAAGTTCAAACGTAACATGCGCTGGGTTGGAGGGAATAATACTGCTTTTTCTCGGCCAATTCGCTGGATTGTGTCACTGCTAGGCGCAGACATTGTGCCATTCGAGTATGCCACCTTGGTCGCAGGACGTGACAGCAAAGGTATTCGCCCATTGAGCAGCCCTGCGTTCACAATTGCGGCAGCAAGTGACTATGCGACTGCGTTGAAAGCCAACCACATCATGGGGGATATTGACGCGCGGCGTGACTATGTCCAAGCCGAAGCCAGTAAACTCGCTGCCGAAGTCGGCGGCGTTATCCCAGACGATGCTGGTCTGTTAGACGAAGTGACAAACTTGATCGAAGCTCCGACCGCGTTCCGCGGGACGTTCGAAGAAGCGTTTCTCAAACTGCCACAAGAAGTGCTCATTGCGGTGATGCGGAAGCATCAACGTTACTTCCCCGTCTTGAAAGATGGCGAAATTCAGCCATATTTCATTGGGGTGCGGAATGGCGATGCCGAGCATCTTGATAAGGTGATTTACGGCAACGAACAAGTCATTCGGGCCCGCTTTGCTGATGCAAATTACTTCGTGCGTGAAGATGTCAAGCAAACCTTGGCTGACTTCCGACCAGAGCTGACGAAACTGACTTTCCAAGAACAACTTGGCTCTATGCAAGACAAGTCTGACCGTATGGTTGAGCTGTCAAAAGCACTTAGCAAAGAACTTGAGCTGTCAGCCGCAGATCAAGCGGTTGCAGAGCGAGGCGCTTGGTTCGCCAAGGCAGACCTCGCCACTAAGATGGTGGTTGAAATGACATCACTTCAAGGTGTCATTGGTCGTGACTATGCATTGCGCAGCGGCGAAACGCCAGATGTCGCAAAGGCAATTGAGCAGCACTATTGGCCTGCGGGCTCAGGCGATGCTGTCGCTGAAACGATGCCTGCCGTTGTCGTTGGTTTAGCAGATCGGCTAGATTCTCTAGTAGGGCTGTTCGCAGCTGGTCTTGAACCTACCGGGAATGCAGATCCATTTGGGCTGCGTCGCGCTGCGCTGGGGATTGTGCAAACCCTTATCGGTAAACAATTGAATTTAGATCTTGGTGATGCGGTTGCCGCCGCAGCCGCGCTTCAACCAATGGATGTCTCTGCGGATGTTCAACAGAGCGTGCTCAACTTTATTGCAGGGCGCTTGCACGTGGTTCTGCGTGACGCTGGTTATCGCCATGATGTTGTTGAGGCAGTCTTGGCAGAAGCCGCAAGCGATCCATTCAAAGCTGCAACGTATGCCGCGCAAATGGGCGACCATGTCCTCATGCCAGATTGGGAGCAAGTACTTGATGCTTACGCCCGCTGTGTACGCATTACACGCAAAGAAGACACCTTGCATGTTCTCAACCCGGTTGGATTTACAGATCCAGCTTCGCAAGGGCTGTATGCTGCCTACACAGATGCCACAATTGCACTGGTAGAACCAACCGCCGATTCATTGGTCGAAACCTTGCGGGCAATGGTGCCCGCCATCACGACGTTCTTTGATAACGTCATGGTAATGGACAAAGACGAAGCCGTGCGCAACAACAATCTGGCTCTGCTGCAACACATTGCGGGCCTGGCAAATGGCGTTGCAGACCTTTCAAAACTAGAAGGCTTCTAAATCAAGCAGTCAGCTTTCAGCGATCAGCCATCAGCAAATTCCAAAAGAATGTCGCTGATAGCTGACCGCTGATGCCTGATACCTAAACTCATGTCTGTTGTCCAAGAGATCAAAGAACGCGTTGACGTGCTCGACATTGTCGGGCAGACCGTCCAACTGCGCCGTTCTGGGTCGTCTTACACAGGCTTTTGTCCGTTTCACGACAATAAAAACACGCCAGCATTTGTTTTGTGGCCAGACACGGGCTACTGGAAATGTTTTGGCGCGTGTAATGAAAACGGCGATATCTTCTCCTTCCTAATGAAAAAGGAAGGGTGGGATTTCAAAGAAACCCTCCAATACCTTGCCAAGGTGACTGGCGTTGTGCTGCAAGAGTACACGCCGGAACAAAAGAAAAAGACCGAAGAAAAAGATCGTCTACGGGTTGCCTTGGATAAAGCGGCTGGTTATTTTCAGCATCTTTTTCAGAAGAGCAGTCACGCTGCTAATGCGCGGGCTTATGTTGAAAAGCGCGGGGTAGCGCCTGAAACAGTAGAAAGCTTTGAAATTGGCTTCTCGCTCAAAAGTTGGGACGCGCTGATTACCTATCTCGCTGATTTTGGTTACACGCCAGATGACCTTGTTGAGGTTGGTCTAGCGACGAAGAATCCAGAATCAGGGCGGATATATGACCGTTTCCGTAACCGGCTCATGATTCCCATTCGAGATGAACGCGGGCGCATGGTGGGGTTTGGCGCTAGGGCGATTGATCCAGATGATGAACCCAAGTACCTGAACTCACCGCAGAATGCGTTGTTTGACAAAGGGCGAACGCTATATGGACTAGACAAAGCGCGCAAGCCGATTCGTGTAGATGGCACCGCCGTGTTGGTCGAAGGGTATCTGGACGTCATTAGTGCTCATCAAGCTGGCTTTGAAAATGTCATCTGTTCGATGGGGACAGCCTTGACGGACCAGCAAATGGGACAGGTCAAGCGCTATGCGCGGCGGCTTGTGATGGCGCTCGATGCTGATGCTGCCGGTCAGAAAGCAACGCTGAAAGGTGTTGAAGTTGCGCGCAAAACCGGTGAGCGAGAGGTCGCATTTGATCCAGCGGGGCTCGTCCGCACTGACGGCCAGCTCAAGCTAGACATCCGGATTGCACCGTTGCCAGAGGGTCTAGACCCAGATGATCTGATTCAGCAAGATCCGGCTGCTTGGAAGACCTTGATTGGGAACGCACAATCTGTTGTTGATTACATGATTGGCGAACTCACGAAGAATCGCGATTTAGACGATCCAAAGGTCAAGAGTGAGATTGCAGATGCCATTATGCCGCTTATCAATGATGTGGCGCATCCCATTGAGCAGGGGACATATCGGCAGCGCTTGGCAAGCGTGTTGCGCATCGATGAACGGGTCTTGTTTCCTGAAGGAAAAGCACCGTCTAAGCCAAAACGTCCGTCCCGACGGCAGCCCAAACAGCCTCAGGTGCCAATTATTCCGGTGGTGCCGGAAGAGCAACAGCGGAATGCGTCTACAGCGGCGCAACGCTACTGTCTGGCGTATTTGCTCATGGAGCCGGAAGCGTTACCGCAAATCAATCGTAGGTTGCGCGAGCTGGAGTTGGCGCCTTTGGTCGTAGAGGATTTTGGCGATACTGAATTGCAACTTCTCTTGAAGTTGGTGCAATCTTCGTTGCGTCAGGACGAGGCTTTACCGTCAGATTATGTCCAAGACCATTTAGATAGTTTCTTGGTAACACGCTATCAAAATCTGGTCGAAGAATTGCAAGACCTAAATTTACAGTCAGAAATGCGCTTGCGTGACTTGTCCGATACAGTCTTGCGAATTCGGCAAGATAACGTTACTAACTGGTTGATGGAACTGCGATTTTTACAACAAGACGCACAAAGTGACGCATCGGAGATGGCTGGTGTCTATCAGACCGAGATAATGGCACAAATCTTAGCCCTTTCGCGAATCCAAAAAGCGTTGAGTAAACAAGCTTGGAAAGCGAAGAAGAAGTCACACATCTAAACTGCCGAAATTGAGCGTTTTAGGACGTTAACGCGTCACGACAATACACACTACATTGCTTTCAACGACGTAAGTTATCAAATTTGATAAAACCAACGCGTTTTACTTGCCAAATCGTACGAAAGCACTATGATTGTAAGTTCAGCCTACTCGCATTGGCGTCGCTAATATTGCGCTGATGTGAACGAGGCATAATAGATGCACAGTAACCTGATTGGGGATCAGGTCCACCAAGACACTCCATTGTCTTTAAAAAAAGTTGATAGTAACTCCACGTACACAACAACTGTTGACTGTACGCGTATTAGTGTAGCGAATGGCAAAACTCACGAAACCTGAATCCGACGAAACGACACGAATCGTCAACCAAATCTTACAAACCTCTGAATTGCGTGCAAAGCAAAAGCAATTGGATGATTTGTCTCCCGATGAAGATGAATTAGTCGATGAAGAGGTCGAAGATGAAGACATTGGGTCGCTTTTAGACGAAGAAGAGAAAAAGCAAGCTGAAAAGGCTGCCCCAAAGACATCTCGACGTGGTCGGAAGGCTAAAAAAGAAGAATCCGACGATGACGACGATGATGGCTCCGGCCGTCAGTTGCAGTTTGAACTCGCTGATGATCCGGTTCGGATGTATCTGAAGGAAATTGGCCGAGTCAAACTACTGAAGTCGGTTCAAGAATTTTGGCTGTCTACTGCGATCGATGCGCAGGATCATATCAAAGAGATGAAAGATGATCTTGGCTTAGATCCACAAGACGTGGTCTTGACACTTTGGAGCCAGACTGAAAAAGCGTGGGAAGGCCTATTAGAAGAAGCGCCCAAATTTGAGGTAGAGCCACCAGAATTGCGCCAAGTATGGCTAGATGCAATGGATTTGCGGCGTCACTGGGATGCAGATGGCAAGTCTTATGTCCGCGGCTGGCTTGACACTGGTCGCTGGGGGTCAGACAAGGCTTGGAATGTCGTTGCTGAGCACCTGTTTGCAATTTACCGCAATTTCTATTCATTACCAGCAGGGTTGCAGCGCGAAATTCTCAAAGCACAGTCTGCCAAAAATACGCTGGCGACTGCCGCTGAAATTGCGCCGCTTATTCCGTCTGATGGCGACATTCAAGACGACTTCGCCCTCATTGAATTCCGGGCTGAAGAAGCCTCAAAAGCGCTGATCCGTGCTAACTTGCGCTTGGTAGTCAGTGTGGCAAAGCGCTACATTGGTCGCGGCATTAACTTCTTGGATCTCATTCAAGAAGGCAATATTGGCTTGCTACGGGCTGTTGAAAAATTCGACCCGACACGTGGTTACAAATTCAGCACCTATGCCACTTGGTGGATTCGCCAAGCGATTAGTCGCGCAATTGCAGACCAAGCTCGCACCATTCGGATTCCGGTTCACATGGTTGAAACCATCAACCGTCTGATGCGCATTCAGCGCGGTCTTGTGCAAACGCTTGGGCGCGATCCAACACCAGAAGAAGTTGCCTTGGACATGGACATGATCCCAGCAGACCAAGTCGATGAAATTCGCAAGCTGCTAAAAGATGAAGCGCCAATGCCAGAGGAACTGTCACGTTCATTGAACCGTGGGGCAAACAAAGTTCGTAAAATCTTGCGGATTGCGCAGGAGCCAATGTCACTTGAATCACCTGTGGGGTCTGAAGACAGCAGCCAATTGGGCGAGTTTATTCCAGATGACAGTGCGCCAGTGCCAGCCGACTCAGCGAACCGTGAGTTGCTGAAAACGCAAGTAAAAGATGCGCTCAGCGTATTGACGGACCGCGAACGTGAAGTACTAGAACTCCGTTTTGGTCTTCGTGATGGTAAAGATCACACGTTGGAAGAAGTGGGTCGCCACTTTGAAGTCACGCGCGAACGTATTCGTCAAATTGAGGCGAAGGCACTGCGGAAGTTGCGCCATCCAACGCGCAGCCGCCAACTCCGCGACTACCTTGGGTAGAAAATAACTTGTCAGGCTGAGGCTTGACCTCAAAATATCCCTAAACTTAGCGGCAAGGTTTGCCTTGTCTGTAAAAGCGCAGATAAAATCTATCTGCGCTTTTTTGTTACCGCGTATAATCATGCTATGTTCAACCGCACTGCAAAGACCGAGGTAACGCGCCGACAACGGATGCTGCAACGCATTCGGGTTTTTGTGACTGGTCTGTGTGCCGTGATTGTCGTGTTGTATATGATCCCGCCGATTCGCGAGGCCATGTTGCCAACTTTACGGCGCGTGATGGGGCCATTGTTGACCATTACGTGGTCTGCATTGCAATCATTCAATTTGCTGCCGCAGCCGGTTGTTTGGATCTTACTCGTGATGGCATGTGCAGTTGGGTTTGGCGCGGCGCTCTACTTTGTGCCTAATATCAAAGTAGATGACGTGGACTACAACATTGATCTTGGTGGGCCGCTTGGAAGCTGGCAACAACATTTCGATCACTCTGGTCGCGGCACCTACTCTGAATGGCGTTTGGCCAGTGCAATTGCCAATCTCGTTGTAGACACGGTGGCGCAACATGAGCAAGTTTCCGTTAAAGAGGCTAAGCAAATTGTTGCCGATGCGCAGCTAGACTTACCAAAAGATGTACAACAGCGGCTTAATGCTGGTTTAGCTCGCGCGCGCAATGCACAAGCGACGTTGTCCGAAGCCGATATTACGAAAATCACGGCGTATCTCGATACGCTTTATTAGCATTCTCAAACCTCTATTTCAAAAAGAAAAATGACCTCTATTCAACCTGTTGCTGAGTTTGGAAAAACAATTACGGCAGAAGTCTCCAAGGCAATTGTGGGCAAGGACGCTGTAATTCAAAAAGTGCTGGCTGCGTTTTTGGCGGACGGACACGTTTTGCTGGAAGACCTGCCGGGTCTTGGAAAGACTTTGCTTGCAAACAGCTTGGCAACGGTGCTAGGGGCGTCGTTCAAGCGGATTCAGTTTACGCCTGACTTGCTGCCAGGTGACATTACCGGCGGCTACGTTTTTGACCGAAATGAGAATGCTTTTGTTTTGCGTCAAGGGCCGGTATTTGCCAATATTGTTTTGGCAGATGAAATCAACCGGGCTGCTCCGAAAACCCAGTCTGCTCTGCTGGAAGCCATGCAAGAAAAGCAGGTAACCTTGGAAACTGAAACGTACCCGCTGCCGAAGCCGTTTTTGGTCATTGCGACGCAGAATCCGGTTGAATATGAAGGGACGTTTCCACTGCCAGAAGCGCAGCTAGACCGTTTTTTGATCAAGCTATCGGTTGGATATCCTAGCGCCGATGACGAGGTTGCAATTCTGCATAGCCGCGTCGATCGACAGCAAGATACGTTCACGCTAAATCGGTGTTCTAGCGTGGAAGACTTCAGCGCACTGCAACAGCGCATAGAGGCCGTGCATATCGATCCAGACTTAGAGCGATATATTGTGGAATTGGTGACAGCAACACGCGCAGACCGGCGTACGGTAGTGGGCGCTAGCCCGCGGGGTTCGTTAGCATTGCTGAAGCTGTCGCGCGCACACGCAGCCTTGAATGGCCGCGACTACGTGGTGCCAGACGATATCAAGCACTATGCTGTGGATGCGCTTGCTCACCGGGTGGTGCTTGAGCCTGATTTCTGGATGCGCAAGAATGCAGCGCAGGCCGTCATTGAAGACGCGGTGCGCTCGGTTGCCGTTCCGGTACTAAACAACAACTAAATTCTGCTTCACGTCAGTTGCTGACTCGTCGCTTATTTCTACTGGGAGTGCTTGTCTCCCTATTAGTGCTGATGGCCTTTGCTTCCTTGCAGGGCAAAATTTTGCTATTAGTACTACCGCTGTTGGCCTACTTGATGGCCAGCGTGTTCTTTTATGATCCGACCCCGCAATTAGAAATTGTGCGTGATCTTACGCGGTCGCGCATCTCTGTGGGGGAGACGGTCGAGATTTCTTTGACCGTTCGGAACACCGGACAAACGTTAGCCAATTTCCAGATCCAAGATGAACTTGCTGAGGCGCACCCTGTTGTTGAGGGCGAGACAAGCTGGTCAGGAACCTTGTTTGCTGGTCAAACTCAAACCATAAAATACAAAGTTCGTCCTGGACGTGGCAAAGCAGAAGCGCAACAGGTCTTGGTTAGTTATACAGACCCCCTTGGGCTTGTAGTCCGAAAAGAGCAACATGAGTTGGCTGTCTATCTGACAGTGGAGCCGCAAATTGAGCAAGTAGATCCGCCTGTCATTAGACCTCGGAATACGTTGGTTTATGCTGGGAATATCCGTGCACGGACGCCTGGCTCTGGTGTTGAGTTCTTCGGTGTTCGAGATTTCCAACCTGGGGACAGTCGGCGGCATATCAATTGGCGGTTGAGTTCTAAGGGCAACCAGCGAATGTACACAAATGCGTTTGAACAAGAGCGCGTGGCAGACGTTGGCATTATCCTTGACGCGCGTGAGCGCAGTGAATTTAAGATGGGCGAAGCAACGCTGTTTGACTACGCGGTGCAAGCAGCCGGGGCCTTGGCGAATGCGTATAGCGAAGCTGGCAATCGTGTCGGATTGTTGCAGTACGGGCGTCTCATTAGCTGGACATTTCCAGGCTATGGCAAACAGCAGCGCCTACGGATTTTGCAAGCTCTTGCTGGCGCTAAATCTGGCGACAGTCAAGTGTTTGATAACTTGCGAAACATTCCAACCCAACTTTTCCCACGTAACTCGCAACTTGTTTTCATTAGCCCCATATGGAAAGACGACATCGATATGGTCACACGGCTCAAAGGTATGGGCTACAACGTCTTGGTTGTATCTCCTAATCCAATTAGCTACGAGAAACAATTTATCTCTGAAGACAACATCAATCCACAAGGCGAAGCGCTTGCGGCGCTTGAACGCAAACTGTTGCTGCGTCAGATCCGCAATGCAGGTGCCGATGTCATTGACTGGGATATTGCGGAGCCGTTGGCACACGCACTTCGTCGATATCAGAGGGTGATGCGCTAGGATGCTAACTCATCGACTAACGCTGGGCTTGTTTTGGTTGCCACTGGCACTTGCGACGGCCTTAAGTGCGACCGTATTTGGTCTCGCCGATTTTTTTGCAGGCAGCGCTTTAGCGGTCGGCATCGCGGTTCTATGGGGTATTGGATTTTGGCGTCAAATGCGGTGGCTCAATGATGTCTGCCTAATTGCACTTGTCTGTCTCATGGGCGCTGCAATGGCATTCCGCCTCAACTTTGTCTTGCCGCTACTAGCTGGCTGTGCCGCGATGCTGACTTGGGATTTAGCGAGCTTTTTACTGCGTCGGGATGATTTGCCAAGTTGGGCGGAAGTGATACACCATCTGCGGTCAGTTGGGATCGTTGCTGTGGCAAGCGCTATCTTGCTGGGTATCGCGCAGTTCGTCATTATCCAACTGAGCTTTTGGGCGATTGTTGGCGTGGTAATCGTTCTCATGACAACGCTCGGGATTGTATTGGCGCGTACTCAAGATTTTGCCCGCAAACAACAGGATCATTCATCATGACAACTTATTTCACCTTGTCAGACTATCAAGAAACCGTTGCTGCCATTAAAGCACGCACGAGTATTGAACCTAAGATCGGCATGATCTTGGGCTCAGGCTTAGGACCACTGGCGGACGCTGTTGAAAATGTCACGTATATCCCGTATGCAGAGTTGCCACATTGGCCAGTGTCTACGGTAGAAGGGCATTCAGGCCGATTGGTGATTGGACAGCTCGCTGGACATGACGTAATTGTGATGCAAGGCCGTTCACACTTTTACGAAGGCTATTCCATGCAGCAAGTTGGGTTGCCAGTCAGAGTTATGAAATTGCTGGGCGTTGAAATGATGATCATCACCAATGCGGCGGGTGGCGTCAATCAAAGTTTTTCAGTTGGCGATATCATGTTGATTGAGGATCACATCAACTTGCC
>JAHDIM010000475.1 GCA_020630805.1 Anaerolineales bacterium | reverse complement strand
GCTTGCGATCCAACAGTCTCTATCCTCTATCTCTAAGCGCAGAGCGCGTTCTCTATCTTTTTAGTTCTCGCGGAAGTCGTGTTCGGCGGAGGGTTTGTTTTGCAGCGCGTCTTCGATTGTTTCCATGACGTCTGCATCGAGTTGTTTGGCGAGTTCCAAAGCCTTCATGTTTTCTGTGACTTGGCTGGCACGCGAAGCGCCCGTAATCACTGAACTGACGTTTGGATTTTTCAAACACCACGCCAAAGCAAGTTGGGCTAGCGTACAACCTAGACCTTCAGCTATTGGGACCAAGCGTTTGACTTTTTCAATTCCTGCTTGACCTTCGTCACCTTCAAAGCGAGCGCGGAGCCATTCGTAACCAGGTTCTGCTGCGCGCGTATTTTCTGGAATACCATCGTTATATTTACCGGTGAGCAAGCCGCTCGCCAGCGGGCTCCAAATGGTGGTGCCCATGCCATACTGTGAATAAAGGCGGGCGTATTCCACTTCAAAGCGTTCGCGATGCAGCATGTTGTACTGTGGCTGTTCCATCAATGGGCCAATGAGACCGAGGTCTTTGGCAACCGCGTGGGCTTCCATAATTTGAACCGCTGACCATTCACTGGTACCCCAATAAAAGATTTTGCCCTGATCGATAAGCGTGTTCATCGCGCGGACGGTTTCTTCCACTGGTGTATGCAAGTCAGGGCGGTGGCAGAACAGCAAATCGACATACGCCATTTGCAAGCGCTCTAGGGAAGCGTTTGTCCCTTCAATCAGATGCTTGCGAGATAGACCACGGTCGTTTGGTCCGCTGCCACCCCAAAAGATTTTGGTCGCAATGACCAAGTCTGAGCGTTTCCAACCCGCTTGCTGGATGACATTGCCCATGACCGTTTCAGCTTTGCCATCGGCATAGACTTCGGCATTGTCAAAGAAGTTGACGCCGTGGTCATAAGCTTCGGTCATGCATTCATAGGCAATCTGCTGTCCGACTTGACCACCGTAGGTGACCCATGCGCCTAATGACAGGGCTGACACTTTTAGCCCTGAGCGTCCTAAATAACGATATTCCATGTAAGTTGTTCTCCAATAGTGAAAAATAGCTGCATTGGAGTATAGCGCTCATGATTTAGTGTTGACACAGTAGAAAATATTTTCTAAAATAGAACATATAATCCAAACATACATTCGAACACTATGTCAGATCAAGTCGCTCTCTACTACTACCGCCAACATTTGCAAGACCGCAAATTGCGTTCTATTGAAGTCAACGAAAAATTGCGTGCTGCGCAATTTTTTACTGCGAATTACCGTGAACAGACTGACGCTATCAACAAGCCAGCTGATAAGTTTGAGACGCTTCTGAACATGGGCGACTACATTGACTTTTTAGTTGCCAATGGCTGTGACTACTTGCGTGAGTATCCAATGGAAAAGGTCGCAAGCTGGGTCAACTAGAGGGTTTGTGTAGTGACATGGCTTGCCATGTCGTGGAAACAAAATAGTCTTAATGACGAGGCGGGTTCCTAACGACCTATGGTCGCCTTAAGGAACCCGCCTCGTGATTTTAATTCGAGTTATATTCCTCAGCCATCAAGGCTTCGATGGCGGCTCTGGTTTTGTCGTAACCGCCTTCTCCAATGTGACGGTAGCGAATGTTGCCTTGCTTATCTAACAAGTAAGTTGTCGGCCAGTAGCGCTGTTGCCAACCGCCCCAAATAATGCGATTGTTATCCATCACCACTGGATATTCAATGCCAAAGTCTGCTACGGCTTTGACCACGTTGTCATATTCACGTTCAAAGTTGAATTCGGGGTAGTGCACGCCAATAATTTCAAATTCGTCACCACCATAGTCTGAGTACCATTCCTTCAACGAAGGAATCACGCGTTGGCAGTTAATTCAGCCATACGTCCAGAATTCGACTAAGACTACCTTGCCTTCCAGATCTGCCAGCGAAATAGGTTGATCGGTATTGATCCACGGCTCGCTGACGAAGTCTTTGGGGGCAGGTCCTTGTACTGGGTATTCCGAGGCAAACGAAATCACCGCAGGTTCCTCCGTATTGGTTGGGGTTGGCACAGACGTTGCAGTTTCAGTGGGCGGGATAGGTTCATCTGTCGCAGTTGGGTCTGGTTCAGACGTTGCTTGCACTTCAGCTACAACTTCTACTGCGGTTGGCTCTTGAACTATCTCTTCCGGTTCAATTTCCGCAATTGTCGGTGCTACTACAACCTCAGGTTCTACCGCTGTGCCGCAGGCTGCAAGCA
>JAHDIM010000474.1 GCA_020630805.1 Anaerolineales bacterium | reverse complement strand
CGTCAGGATGACGATGTCTGGGCTGTGCACGTTGTACTTGATCCATCAAGCATCACAGATGCTCGGGCACTTACGACAACGATAGCGATTCGTCACGTGGCGAATTGCAATGTGGGGTGGGTGTAAACATCTATACCTTTCCTAAACCAGCTCGTCCCTCACGCTAGATACGATTATGACAGTACGGTCAATCCGGATCGTGCGTGTTTGTATTTGTAATCGTAATTTAGACCTCATGCCTAAGAACTTTATCCTCATTGTGTTGGCACTATTGCTGAGCGCGTGTTCGGCACCGGAACAAGTTATAGAGACGCTTGTTCAAGAAATTCCAACGACTGTCCCTGTAGAACCAATTGACATTCAACCAGCAGAGGCAACTGTCGCAGTTGTAGACGCCGCTGTTGAAGAGACTGCAACCGAAAACGACGTTGTAGTCGTAGAGCCAACAGCGGAAGCACCGACCGCACAACCAGTAGAGCCCACGCCAGCGCCAACAGCCGAGCCAGTTGCAGACCCAACGGCTGTGACTGAAACGGAACCGGTTGAAAATGAAGAGGCCCCTGCAGCGGACGCTGCTGAGCCAGCGACCAACGCGCAGCCTGCAATCACCAGCGTTGGTACTGGAATCTGCCCGACGGAGTACTTCATGACTGTGCAGGCAGATCCTGCCAATGGGGCTTATCCTGCGCCGTCTTTGACGGTGACGTGTAACGCAGACAGCTTTACGGTCAACACCAATAGCATTCCAAACTATGAGTTTGTCCCCATGACGCCTAACCAATTAGTCGCAGCGGACCTGACCTTCAATATCCCACTTAACCCGACGGTCGCTGCCGAGCCAATTTCAATTGTCAACTCAATTGGGTCTTTGGGCGTGCTCATCAATGGGGTGCAATTCAACGGGCCAAACGAAGCTGCGATAGGGGGCTATGGTGACCCTTTCTTAGACGAACTGCTGGACTTTTGTGGTGGTCACACCGGCGGACGCGGTGACTATCACGCCCATTCAGCTCCGGCATGTCTGTATGACAACTGGCAACAAGCGAACCTTGTCGTTGGCTATGCCATTGACGGTTACCCCGTGTTAGCCCCCTTTGTCTGTGCAGATGACGCCTGCAGCAGCGTGCGTGAACTGCGCAGCAGTTGGCAGCGCACGACAGATGTGGTCGCAGCGTGGGAAGCACATGAATACATTGCCGGATCTGGGGATCTTGATGAATGTAATGGCATGGTCCAGCCCGATGGGTCGTACGCCTATTACGCAACGGCCACGTTTCCCTACATGCTGGGCTGTATCAAAGGTACACCGCTCCAGATTACCTTCCAAAGTGGTGACGCTGCCGGACAAGGCGGTCCGCCAGCTGGTAATGGTCAACAAGGCCAGCCACCGCAGCAAGAGGGGGGCAACGGTGGCGGTCAACCCCCGCGTGGTGGTGGCGGCGGTGGTGGCCCTCAAGGCGGGCAACCAGACTTTGCGGCAGCGGCGGCAACACTTGGCATCACTGAACAAGCGCTCCGCGATGCGCTTGGCGGCCCACCACCCAATTTTGAAGCGGCGGCGGCAACGTTAGGCATTAGTGTCGAGGTGTTGCAAGCGGCACTTGGGAATTAGTCTTCAGACTAAACTGCTCCTATCTCGGTGAGCAACGCCCAATCCCGGCAGTTGCGCACAAGATTTGGCCACTTTACAGACGTACTGTGAAGTGGCTTTTTGCGTCTGTTATGAATAGAAAACTAATCACAAAGCTCTTCTAAGAACCATATGCGTACTATTCTTATTGTTGATGACAAACCCAGCGTCCGCCAATTGATTGGCGACTACCTGTCAGAGCAGGGCTACCAAATTATTGAGGCTGAAAATGGAGTGCAAGCATTAGAGCTCGCCACTACCATGCAGCCAGACCTGATTTTGCTGGATGTGATGATGCCCAAGCTAGACGGCTATGGAGTCATCAAAAAGCTGCGCAAGCAGAGCAATATTCCCACCATTATGGTGACCGCCAAGCGCCAAGAGGCAGATATTGTGCGGGGCTTTGAACTCGGTGCCGATGATTACATTGTCAAACCATTTCTAATGCGCGAATTGCTAATGCGCATTCGGGCGCGCCTCAAACAGTCTCCCCACGCGAACGCTGCCCCGTTGCTTGAAGTTGGGAATTTAGTGCTCAACCCGCAAAATCGGACGTTGTTGTTAAATGCGAAGAATATTGACCTGACAGAGGTGGAATACCACGTGTTGGCCGTGCTTATGCAGAATGCTGGGGATGCGGTGTCACG
>JAHDIM010000002.1 GCA_020630805.1 Anaerolineales bacterium | reverse complement strand
GGAAAACTCAAATGCTAGACCAAACAATTGCTAACATCCAAGCGCTTGATGAAGATGCCATCAAAGCGGCCCAAGCACGCCAAAACATCTTGACCAAACCAACTGGTGCGCTTGGAATGCTTGAAGATCTTTCAATTCAGTTGGCCGGTATTCAACGCAAGCCCCTCCCCAGTCTCAGCCATCCCATAATCGTCGTGATGGCCGGGGACCATGGCGTTACGCGCAGCGGAGTAAGTGCCTATCCGGCTGAAGTTACGCCACAAATGGTGATGAATATGCTATTTGGCGGTGCAGCCATCAATGTGCTTGCCAAACAAATTGGTGCCAAAACCGTAATTGTCGATATGGGCGTGGCTTCTGACATTCCAGATCATCCCGACTTAGTAACAAAGAAAATTGCTGCTGGCACTGGTGATATCACCTCAGAAGTAGCTATGAGCGTGGAACAAGCCAAAGCTGCCATTGAAGCTGGCATTGATGTGGTCAACGCCCAAGACGCTGACAGCTTTGACATTCTTATTACTGGGGAAATGGGAATTGGGAACACCACCCCTGCCGCCGCGATCTGTGCTGCTATTACCGGTCGCACACCAGCAGACATCGTCGGACGCGGAACCGGTGTCGATGATGAAGGTCTCGAACGCAAAAAAGCCGCTGTCACTCAGGCACTAAACTTGCATCAACCCAATGCAGAAGAAGCCATCGATATTTTGAGTAAAGTAGGTGGGTTTGAAATTGGCGGTTTGGTCGGAGCGATCCTTGCGACTGCCGCACAAGGCAAGCCAATTCTCGTCGATGGCTTCATCTCGACTTCTGCTGCCATGCTAGCGACTTTGCTCAACGAAAATGTACGCAGCTACCTCATTGGCGGTCATCGCTCACAAGAATTAGGGCATAAGATTATGCTAGACTGGTTACAGATTAACCCACTGGTTGATCTGAATCTGCGTCTAGGGGAAGGCAGCGGTGCTGCTCTGGCCTACCCAATTGTGCAAGCATCTTGCAAAATCTTGAGCGATATGGCTACCTTTGAAGACGCAGGCGTTAGCAATAAAGACTGACTAATAATTAATAGATAACTATTATTTGTTAATTGTTATTTTGTAATTACAAGGCAGAGATTTTACAGAGGGAATAAGCAGCTTAGATCCCAGCTGTAGTGTTGCATTGAAAACATTTTTCTCTGTCTCTAGCGCGTTTCTCTATCTCTATCTGAAATCTCAATGACTGTAACCGACGCCGCAAAGCCTGAAAAAGCCACCTTAGTTGGCAGCTTTGCGGCTGCGTTACAGTTTTCTACAATCGCCCCACCCGTCGTAAAACGTTTATTTGCAGATCAAGAGCTTGGCAATGCAGTCGCGTTCTTGCCTTACATTGGCATTGTGCTTGGTGCAATTTTGGGCACAGCGCAACTTGGACTAAACAGTATTCTGCCAGCAAGCGTTGCAGCGGCACTAACCTTAGGACTTTGGCTCTTACTCACTGGCGCACTTCACTTCGATGGTTGGCTAGACTCTTGTGATGGATTATTCGGCGGGTACACAGTTGAACGTCGCCTCGAAATTATGCGCGACTCGCGGGTGGGCGCTTTTGGTGTTGCCGGTGGCGGTGCCTTATTGCTACTTAAATTTGCGCTACTTTCCGCGCTGGACGTTCCGTTCGTAAGCCTAATTCTGGCCGCCACATTGGGACGCTGGGCAATGTCTATTGCGCTCGTTGGCTTCCCATATGCTCGCAAACAAGGGCTAGGCACAACCATGAAAGCGCATGCCTCCTGGCACCATATCTGCATAGCCAATCTGGCCGTTGTCTTGGTACTGTGGATGGGCGCTGGGCTGACTGGGCTAGTCTACCTTGGTGTGGCCCTGCTCGGGGTATTGGCATTCAGTGGGCTATGTATGTTGAAAATCAAAGGCTTGACCGGGGATAGCTATGGTGCAATTTGCGAACTCACCGAAGCACTCGTTCTCGCCTGCATTGTGGCATTGCCACCGACACTCTTGTAATGAATCGTTCTACGTCTCCCTTGGTCGTGCTGCTCGCACTTGCAATTGATGTCATCTTTGGCGACCCACCAAACAAATGGCACCCTGTGGCATGGATGGGCACTCTAATTGCAAAACTCAAAGAGCAAGCAACACTCCAACAAAATGAATCAGATTACACCACTGGTGTTGGCATTAGCGCAACTGGTCTAGGACTGTCTGCGTTGGCAGGTGTGGTTCTCGAATTTGTTAGCCGTAATTTACCCAATTCTCTGCGGTTATTGCTACAGGCAATTGTGCTGAAATCCACTTTTTCAGTGCGCGGCCTAGATGACGCTGCTGCCGAGGTTAGTACAGCACTCAAGCAATATGACTTACCAAAAGCACAGCAACAGCTTTCGTGGCATTTAGTAAGCCGCGACACCAGTGGCTTGAACGAACCGCAAGTTGCGGCAGCCACAATTGAGTCCGTTGCCGAAAACACGTCAGATGGCGTTGTTGCGCCTTTGTTGTTCTACGCACTATTTGGCCTGCCAGGCGCCTTGGCCTATCGCTTTGCAAATACCGCAGATGCAATGCTGGGCTATCGTGATGCCGAACGCGAATGGTTAGGAAAGTTCCCCGCCAAATTAGACGATGTGCTGAATTGGTTACCAGCGCGTCTATCCGCAATGATTATGGTGTTGGTTGGTCGTCTACTCGGTCGCAATCCCAATGAATCGATTGAGATCATCTACACGAATCAATCGGAAACTGCTAGCCCCAATGCAGGCTATCCGATGAGCGCAGCAGCAGCTGCACTCGATGTAAGTCTCGAAAAAGTCGGTCATTACAATCTGCATCCGAATGGCCGCATACCTAATCGCGACGACATTGATCAAGCGCGCATCCTCATGTGGCTCACTGTGGCAATTGCCACCCTACTCAGCGGCATCTTCGCAACGCGCCGCAATCGATAGTGAGCGACCTGACCCTCTTGCTTGGGGGCGCCCGAAGTGGAAAATCACGAATTGCTGAAGCCATTGCCCAGCAACATCAACACGTCCTCTACATAGCAACGGCCCAAGCCTTCGATTCGGAAATGCAAGCCCGTATTACGCGCCACATTTCTGACCGTCCTACTCACTGGCAAACGCTAGAAGCAAACTTAAATGTTGCCGCTACGCTTACAGCAGTTGAAACAAACGCCACCCTTGTATTGCTAGACTGCATCACAATGTTAGTAAGCAACGTCATGCTCGCCACGATTGACAACTTTGACACGCCCAATGCTACGAAAGCAGAAGCCGCCGTCCAAACTGAATTGGAGGCACTTCTCGCAACCATCAAAGTTAGTAAATTCAAATGGATTTTAGTCTCCAATGAAGTTGGGTTAGGGCTTGTGCCAGAAAATGCAGTTGGGCGCTTGTATCGTGACATTTTGGGCAGAGTCAACCAACGCCTTGCAGAGGCTGCAAACCAAAGTTACTTTCTAATCGCCGGAAAAGCGCTGCCATTACATTCGCTAGACACGCTTTTCTAAACTTCGACTAACCAGTAGACAAACGTCACGCAAACTTTAGCGTCAACCCAAATTGGTTGATGCTTGACTGCCAAATACGGGGCGCATAGAATACAAATAGCACTATGAGTAATGAAGCCCCACCTCTCCAAAAACCAGAAGGCAAAACCATTATTGGCCTGACCGGCAACATTGCCACCGGCAAGAGTGTGGTGCGGCGCATGTTGCAACACTTAGGCGCGTTTGGCATTGATGCAGATGGTCTAACCCACCTCGCAATGGCGAAAGGCGCACCGGCTTATCGCCCAATTGTGCAAACCTTTGGCCGTTACGTGTTGAACGACGAAGGGCAAATCAATCGGCAGCGCTTAGGTGGCATTGTCTTCAACGACCCTGAAGCGCTGAAGATGCTTGAAGCCATCATTCATCCAATTGTGCGCCAAGCGATTGCAGCGCTCATTGAACGCTCACCCCAAGATGTGATCGTGATTGAAGCGATCAAATTAATGGAAGGGTCTTTGTCTGGCTTTTGCGACCAAATTTGGGTTGCAGACGCACCGCAGGACATCCGCATTGCCCGGCTAATTGACAAGCGTCAAATGGCGCCTAAAGATGCCAAGCGCCGCGTGGAAGTTCAAAATCCACAAGCTGAAAAAACCAAACAAGCCGATGTTGTCATTAACAATGGGTTGAGCTACGAACACACTTGGGAACAAGTGCGTACCGCTTGGATTGCGCTTTTTGGTGCGCCAACGAGCGAAGCCAAAACAGCAGCGCAAGACAATGCCATGGTCATCCGGCGGGCAACACCAAGTGATGCACGGCAAATTGCAGCGTTCTTAAATGATCTAGATCCTAGTCTAGATCTGTCCCGCTCTGATGTCATTGGCCTGTTTGGGCAACGCGCTTACTTCATTGCGCTTAGCGGTGAAGACGTCAAAGCAATTGCCGGTTGGCAAATCGAAAATCTGATTGTCAGCATCAATGAATTGCAATTTGCAAACTCTACTAATGCTGCAGAGGTCGTCGCGCCGCTGCTTAGTCAGCTTGAAGAAGACGCCAAAACGCTACAAGCAGAAGCAGCGCTGCTCTTTGTCAATAAAGACATCTACACAGATCTTGAAAATCACTTCAAAGCGCTAAGTTACAATGCGCTGAAACCAAGTGAAATTCGAATTTCCGCGTGGCGTGAAGCTGCGAAAGAATTTGCAGAAGACACTGAAGTGTGTTTGCTCAAAAAACTTAGAGAAAAACGGGTTCTTCGCCCTGTTTAATACAGCGAGACATTAGAAAATGCAAAAGTTATTAGATTGGGCGCAAGACCACCCTCGTTTGAGCGGTTGGTTAGTGCTCGGAATAGGGATGGTTGCCATTGTGATGTACTCAGGTCGTAACGCTGGCTTGAATTTATTCCAATGGTGCATGCTTGTTCTTTCAACACTATCTGTGGCCGCCCTGTGCGTGTGGATCTTGACATGGGAAGAAGATCCTGACGAATTTGAAGAAGGGATCTAACTGGACGTCCAACACAAAAACAAAAAGGCCGTTGCAAACGTTTGCAACGGCCTTTTTTATTGTCACTAGCGGCACCCCTTACCTGCGGACGACAAGCTCAGTGAGCGAAAGTCCTAGTGATTTGCCAATCTTGAGGATTAGGGTTTGAATATTTTGCTCTTGATATCAAGCAGAAAAGAAGCCTCGCTTTTATCTATGACAAACCACTAGTCAGGTTTCACTAAACTCTATTTCTGCCAATGGCTATATTGGGTCGTGTCAGTATAAATCACACCCTGATATACGGCCTCTACAAGCACGGTCATTTTAGCGCTTTTAGGTGCGTCCCATTGGGTGTAAGACTGCGTTGCCAATCCATTGACTTGTGTTGTCGTCTCATAAACATTCGGCTGGGGACGAATTCCGTCTACCCCGACTGCATCAACAGAAATGGTAAAGCGAACGGCAACACCACAGACCGGCTTCTGCATACTGTCTTGAACGAGAGCTTTGACCGTCTGGACATCCCCAGGCCGCGTCTTTGTGAGTTCAAGCGATGGATCAATGTGAAGAGGCAGCACGGCCTGATAGTCGCCACACACCGCCTTAGTAAACTGCTCACAGGTAGCATTTTCGTAACGGTTCTCGCAAGAGTAACGACCCAAGTGGCTAATGGTCACCACGCCTGTTTGCGTGTCCATTACCATTTGCATGCGTTGGAAATTTTGCGCTTGCTTAGTCCCTGTGCTGTTAATGTAGCTATCGCCAATTGGCGGACCAAACACAAGCTTACCGCCATGCGACTGATAAAAATCAAGGAATGAGTCGCAAATGTAATACCCAGTTACGTCAGAAGGCCAACATATATTGCCGTTCTTGGTTGGCGGCGCATCACTACGCAATTCATTTTCATCGCCCAGTAAGCCCAGTTTGACCCGTTGTCCGGGTGCGGCATTTGGCCACCATTCAAAGCGTGCATTTTCAAAATACTGCACCGTAATCCCCGTAATTGGGTCCACATATTCGTTGGTAATAGGGTAGCCAAAGACATCCAATCCGCCATAGGCGTTGAAAAATTCGAGGAATGCAAACTGAACTGAATATCCAGTTTCAGGGAAGTGGACCTTGGTCGCAGTCGGCTCTTCAGTATCGCTAGGCGTTCCCGCTCTAGAGACACTAAATCCAGACACTGCAGAAGCAAGGATTAGGAAGAGAGCACAGAAGAGGAGAGGATTACTCCTATTAGCGACCCTGCTTACCAACCTCGCAAACTTAAGGACTAATTGGGTAATCATGGGCTATTAGGATTATAGCCCTGCACCATCTTAATAAACCGGATAAGTAAATTGCTAATCTTAATGTTTCATCGAGATTAATTGAGATTTCGTTGAGAACATTAAGATTTACACAGCTGTCTAGCGTTTATTGGTAAACAACTTTTACTTTCGAATGACTTACGCGCTACTCATTCTTCTTCGTTGAGGCTATCTGCGCCAAATCGCATAGCCAAATAGCTTTCATACCGACGCACTGAAACCGTACCAGTATCTACCGCAGACTTTACTGCACATTTTGGCTCATGCTGATGTGAGCAATCGCTAAATTCGCAATCGGCAACAAATGGCGCGATTTCAACGAAGTAGGCATCTAGCTCATCTGGCTCCATGTCATACAAGGCCAGTGACCGAATTCCGGGCGTATCTGCAATCCAGCCGGAGGAGGAAAGCGGGAACATTTGCGAATGAACGGTTGTATGTTTCCCTTTAGTTGTGGCTTGGCTCACCCCACCCACAGCAATCCCTAGGCCGGGTTGAATAGCATTCAAAAGCGAAGACTTTCCAACCCCAGAGGGGCCAGTAAATGCAGAAATCTTGCCAGCTAGTAATTCAGCCAACTCTGTAATTCCAGCGCCGTTGATCGTGCTGGTCAGCAAAACCTTATAGCCTAAGTCTTCATAAGGCATAAAAATGGCTTCAGCCTCGGCTTGACTAACCAAATCTGACTTATTGCCACAAATGACAACTGGAATTTGATTGGCTTCCGCAACTACTAAATACCGATCCAACATGCGCGGCTTTGGGCTGGGGTTAGCGCAAGCAAAGACCAACACAATTTGGTCAGGATTTGCAACAATTAGCTGCGCTTCTTCACGCCGATTGTAGTTTTTGTAGCGCCTTGTACGCGTGTGCTTCGCTTCGCGCGCAATAACGCTACTCCGAGGATAAATTTTATTGATGGTGCCAGACTGATCTTCATTGACTTGAATTTCAACCCGATCTCCAATCGTGGCAAATCCGTCTTCTAAGCGCTTTTTCTTGATCCGCCCACGCAAACGACAGATGACCTGACCAGCTTCAGTGTGAACCGTAAAAAAGCCACTCTTGGCGCTAATAACAAGGCCATCGTAAATGGCACCGACCGGCAAGTCTATATCAGTCATGGATTAATTAGCCGCCTTCAGCACCTTGTGTGTCCGTTTGCTCGCCCTCAGTGGCTGGTGCTGTTTCTGCATCTGTTGCCCCCTCTTCGGTTTCGTCTTCAACCAACGAACTCGGCAACCCGTAAGACTCTTCCCAAGGGTATAAGTTCATTGGACGGCCATTGAAGTAGAGTTCCACAATGCGGCGGTAAATTGGTGCTGCAAATTCTGACCCTTCCCCTTCATTTTCAATGATGACAGCAATTGCAATATCGGGTTTGTCGGCACGTTGTTCATACGTAAAACCTGCAAACCAAGCGTGCGGTGCATTGGGCGGGTCTTCGGCGGTACCCGTCTTACCATAGACTTCAAATGGGAATGCTCCCATCACGTCGTAGGCAGTGCCTTTCGGATGTCGAATGACATCATATAATCCTGCCCATAAGACATCCATGGTTGCCTCTGAAACAGGCAATTCACGAATGACTTCCGGCTCAATTTCAGAAATGATATTGCCATCTAAGTCAACCGTAGACTGAATGAGCTGCGGCCGATACAGTGTTCCACCATTCCCAATAGCGGCATAGGCATTCGCAATTTGGAGTGGTGTCGTCAGCAAATCACCTTGCCCAATTGAGAAGTTGACACTATCTCCAAGTAACCAATTGCCATCAGAGTTGGTAGCCCATTCTGTGTCTGGGACTAAGCCTGCGAGTTCTTCTTGCACCTCTGCACTCAGACCCACAATGTTTGTTGGCGCCCCAAATCCAAAGGCTTCGGTCATTTCTGAGAAGTAGTCTGGATCCCACTGATAGAGGTCATAGCCGATGTCATAAAACCAAGGGTCACATGAGCGACGCAGCGCTCCGACCATATCCAAGTCACCAGAAGGCTCTTCTTCTTTTTCAAGCGTCCAGTCACGTTTTTCAAAACCAGCACCAAGGCGATCCCAAGTGTGACCGCAGTAAATGATCTGGTCAGACGTAAACAACCCAGACTCAAGCGCAGCGGCAATCCCAACAACTTTGAATGTAGACGCTGGTGGATACAACCCTTGCGTCGCGCGATTGATTAGTGGGCGGCGGGCATCACTAAAGATCTGTCCAAGTTGGCTAATATGTGGGTTCCCAGGGTCAAACCAGTTTGGGTCAAAGCTGGGGCTACTAGCCATTGCTAAAACATGCCCGTTATTCATATCGATGACGACTGCTGCGCCTGTGTAATCTTGTAGCGCAAGCTGCACTTGGCGTTGGAATTCGCGGTCAAGCGTCAAATTGACAGATACAGCTGGGGTAGACACGCTGTCTGCAAGCGTTGAGTGCACCGTATTATCAGGATTGAGCACAACCAACGTCGCGCCACGCGTACCCGTAATATTTTGTTCGCCCCAACGTTCAACGCCAAGACGGCCAATCTTTTCATCGCCCTGATACCCACGATTGATATATGACGTTAGCTCTTCTTCGGTAATAAACGATACGTATCCAACGGCGTGCGGCGCGCCAGCAGCGCCAGCATGATAGTAACGCGCATTGTAATTCCGCACATTGACGCCAGGATATGAGGTCAAACGATCATAAATATTCTGTAGTTCAGACAACGTTGCTTCGCCCATTGGGATATACCAGTCTGGCCCCGCAAAGGCGTAACGCTGTCGCAACACTTCAGGATGCAATCCTGTAATTGTCGACAAGTCTTCAAGCATGTCATATTCACGTTCAGGGTCAATCAAGCCTGGCACTAGCCAGATACCAACCGCATCTGCCTGCGCAGCGAGAGCGAGCCCATTTGTGTCATAAATATTGCCACGCGCTGGGATCTTGTGTGCCATGTAGAGAGAGTTTCCGCCCTCAAGTTCCGGCATAATGAGCGCATCATCCCAAACAATGCCCCATTGGTTGTCAGTCAAGTCTAAATTTGCTAAATACTCGCGTTCAAGCGGGCCGACGAGTAACGTATCAAACTCAATTTTGTATTGCACTTGTGCGCTAACACCTTCTGCAAGTGCCCCTAAGATAGAGAAGTCCAGAGACTCTAGAGTCAACTGTTGCGTTTGCTGTTTGATACGAAAGATATAGTCTTCTTGAGAGATATTGGCACGTGAAAACGGAGACAGCAAGGAGTACATTGTGCTGAAGTCGCGGTTATTCCATGCTTCTAGGTAGGTTGTCACCACCGCTTCCGGCTTGACAACCACTACCGTTGGCGTCGGTTCGACAACAGTTACCTCTGGCGCGGGAAGTTCAGAGGTATCTCCCCCGCCAGCAGGTGCAGCTTCAAGGGTCTCAGAAAGATTCTCTGGTGTTATTTCGCTACCAGCATCTCCACCGGTACACGCAGTTGTAAGGACTAAAACAAGTAGTAAAAAGATCCAGCGTTTTTGGGTTGTTGAGGAAAAATAGTTGGGCATGTAAGGCAACGTTTTATGACGTTGCAGCATATGCGCTGCAACCGCACTCTAACGCATCATTGAGTGAGAAGTTGTCTTGAGGGTCAAAGCCTAAATCACGTAAGGCCAGCGTAACTTCGCAGAGGGGTAATCCCATAACAGTTGAAAAACAACCGTTCAGGGTCTCTACAGGGTTGAATGTGTTGTTTTGAATAGCATATGCACCAGCTTTATCCATCGGATCACCGGATGCAATGTAAGCATCAATTTCGGCGTCTGTAAAAGCCCGAATTTGTAAATTAGCAGTTTCATGCGACACCAGTAAGGTCTCGGCGTGAGAAACAAAGGCAAAAGCCGTCACCACCTGATGCGTCTGACCACGAATTGCAGTCAGCATTCGTGTTGCATCAGCAGCATCTGAGGGTTTGCCTAGTAGCACATCATTGTGCACCACAATGGTGTCCGACCCCAGCACGACTGCATCTGCGTCTAAGTTGACCGCAACCGCTTGCGCTTTTGCCGTTGCCAAGCGACGCACATAATCTACCGGATCTTCCGATGCCAACGGTGTCTCGTCGATATCCGCAACTTGTACCGTAAATGGAACTGCTGTAAATCCTAGCAATTCGCGGCGGCGCGGTGACTGTGAAGCGAGCACTAAATTCAATGCCATATCAGGGATTATACCTTTTGTACATGAGGTCAAAATTACGATTTCCACCTCGCAAACCGCCGTATACACAACTGCCTGAATGGTAGAATCGGCGCTATGCAGATCGACATTTTCACACTTTTCCCCGATGTTTGTATGCCCTATTTGCAAGCCAGCATTATGAAGCGCGCGCATGAAATGGGAGCCGTCAATGTCGAGGTTCACAACATTCGAGACTATGCCACAGACAAGCACAAAGTCACGGATGACACCCCCTACGGCGGCGGCGGCGGAATGCTGATGAAACCTGAACCGATCTTCAATGCTGTTGAGAGCGTATTAGGTGAACAATTTGAATCACCGCTGATCATGGTGACCCCCCAAGGGCAGCCATTTACGCAGTCCATCGCGCGTGAAATGACGAAATGGCCCAAGTTTGCCTTGCTCTGCGGACGCTATGAAGGCATCGATGAACGGGTGCGCGACAATCTTGTGACTCATGAGCTTTCGCTCGGAGACTTTGTCTTGACCGGCGGTGAGCTTCCAGCCTTAGCGATTACTGATGCAGTCACGCGGTTGCTACCTGGCGTTCTTGGTGATCCAACCGCAACGCATGATGACAGTCATAGTGAGGTCGGGCTGTTGGAATATCCGCAGTACACGCGTCCGCCGGTGTACCGCGAATGGGGTATTCCAGAAATCTTGACCTCCGGACATCATGCCAACATCCAACGCTGGCGACGGGATCAAGCGCTATTGCGCACCTTAGAACGCCGTCCTGAGTTATTAGACTTAGTTGAACTTTCCAAGCAAGACTTGAAAGTAATTGACGCTGCAAAACAAGCGCGAGGAGTTGCAAATGCCAACAGTGACAAATAACACCGCCCTGATCTTGGTTGACATCCAAAAAGGATTAGATGACCCAAAATTAGGAGAACGCAACAATCCGGCAGCGGAAGAAAATTGTCTCAAACTGTTAGCTGCGTGGCGTGCCGCAAAGCGCCCCGTCGTTCATATTCAGCATCTGTCGGTCGAACCTAACTCACCGCTGCGCCCCGAAAAACCAGGTTCAGCGCTAAAAGACGGATTTGAACCACTGCCCAGCGAACCGCATTTCACCAAAAGCGTCAATTGTGCGTTTATTGGAACAGAATTGGAAGATCATTTGCGCGCAAAGAAGATTGCGCAAGTCGTCATTTGTGGGCTCACCACCAACCATTGTGTCAGCACGACCACGCGCAGTGCTGGTAACTTGGGATTTGACACTATCTTGGTCGGAGATGCAACTGCCGCCCATGCCCGAGATGGGTATGATGGCACGCACTTTGATGCTGATACTATCCATTCTGTGGCGCTGGCTAGCTTACACAACGAATTTGCAACCGTCGTCAACACCGCTGAGCTTGTCTAATGATACGCACCGAATTCAACTTACTAACCGCCCCACCCAGCAATGAACGTCCGACTGTAGCCGTCGATTTTGAAGGCACACTGTCGAATTCCCAACTCTTTGGTGGGCTCCTACGCTACATCCGTGATGTGCAGGGGAACAAAAAATTTGTCCGCAAATTCAAATTGACGCGGTTGCATTATTACCCCATCGTCAAGCTGGAACTTCCTAACGCCCGTAAGTACAAGTCACAAGCCATGATTGACGTCTTGCGAAGCTGGCGTGATATGCCCCGCGAAAAGTTCCAAGATGTTGTTGACTACAATGTTGAGAAATTATTGTTGCCAAATCTTCGCAAGTCCGTCGTAGCAGAACTCAAAGCACACTTAGACCGCGGCATGCGGGTTGTCATTATCTCTGGCATGCCAGAACCGTTTCTGAAGCGCGTCCTCCAAACGTTACCGGGCTTTGAAGCCATTGGGACACCATTGGAATATCAAGATGGAAGATTCACTGGGGAACTTGGCGGTCCTTTCAACGTTGAAGGCGTAAAAGTTGACAATTTGCAACCGTTTCTACAGGACGGCAAATTAGCAGCGGCCTATGGTGACACCATTGAAGACATTGCCATGCTTTCGCTGGCCAAAGACCCGGTTGCAGTAGCACCAGACAATCGCCTGCGGAAAGCAGCCGAACAGGCCAGTTGGCGCATCATTGAGGACTAACTGAAACGCATGAAAATTCATACGATTGATCTTTACTACTTGGGAAATCCCAAGGCCATTGCGTCCTATCTGATTGAGAGTGAAGCCGGGCCAATTCTCGTTGAAACTGGGCCACGGACCTGCGTTGATGCCCTTGTTGCTGGTTTAGCGGAACATGGCTACACCCCAAGTGATGTAAAGCACGTGTTGCTCACGCACATTCACTTTGACCATGCTGGCGGGGCTGGCTGGTGGGCCCAACAAGGCGCCCATATCTACGTCCATAACATCGGCGCTAAGCACATGATCGATCCATCGCGCTTGTACGCAAGTGCGCTACGGATCTATGGCGACCGGATGGAAACGTTATACGGCGAATTGATTCCGATCCCTGCCGAGCAAGTGACCTTGCTATACGATCAAGACGAGATTGAGATTGGTGAGCACAAATTCATTGCTCATGACACCCCAGGGCATGCCAATCATCATATGACCTATCAGTTACAAGACGTTGCTTTTACTGGTGACGTTGCCAGTATGGTTGTGTACTTACCAACGCCTTGGTTGAAGATTGTCACGCCGCCGCCAGAGTTCAGTTTGGAAAAGTGGCACCTGTCATTGGAAAAGCTCAAAGCGCTCAACTTAAGTGCCATCTATCCAACGCACTTTGGAAAGGTTGACGACCCACTGCCGCACTTTGAGGCAGTCGCGTCGCTGGTCAATCATGGTGCTCAGTTTGTCAAAAACGGCGTTGATGCCGGACAAACTCGCGAAGAAATCATTGCTGGCTACCGCGCAACGCAAGAGCAAATCGCTATCGCAAATGGTGCAGACCAAGCCATGTGGGACAAACATCAAGTCAATGATCCACTCGATATGTCCATTGATGGGATTATGCGCTACTGGCGCAAAAAGGCAGAAGCTGAAGCTGCGAATTAAGCAAAAAGGGCACCAGCGTTATCTGCTAGTGCCCTTTTTTGATTCAGAACTTCGTTGCGGCTTGAACGCCTAACGTCTACTCGCCTTTTGCTTCTTTATTCTTCTCAACAATTGCGTGTTGTTCAGCAAGGCTTAGGTCGACACGCATTGGGCGCTTTTTATCACCTAAAGATTTGATAGCCGCCCGTGAGATCAGCTTGTGATCTGCCACCGGGCCTTGGATGTTGACTTTTCCGAGCACAAAGGCTTTGATCTCACCTTGATCATTCACTCGGATGTCACCAATTGTGCCGACAACCGTTTCGCCATCCGTGATAATTTGACGCCCCTTGAATTCATCCAAATAGACAATTTTGTCAGGGTCTGGCAATTCTTTGACGTCTTGGACGACGCCCGCTCCTGAAACAAGCCAGCAATCGACGCCCATTACTTTTACTGAGCCACTGGCAATTGCTAAGTGTTTGCGGCTCAACAAGCCTTCACGACCAAGATACACACCGCGGACGCGAATCGCTTCGTTATCAATCAAAATATCTTTGATATCGCCAACTTTCTTGCCGTTTTCGATATCGTAAATTGGTTTTTTGAGTAGATCTTTTCCGTTTTCCATTTTGTTCCTCAATCAAATAGACACTGACTTTTTATCGGGGTAACGTGGGGGCCGTCAGTTGCCAGATTCGAAGGTGAAGACCACCCCACCAAGTTCAATTTGATCACCAGCCGTCAGGGTTCGCACTGTGCCATTTGGCACTGGCTCCCCGTTGACAAGTGTGCCGTTATAACTCCCCATGTCACTCACCTGATAGTTCCCAGCCATATCTCGGAAGAGACAGCAGTGCAACCGTGACACTGTATCGGCATTTTGTAATCCCAATGCTAGCACGTCAATCTGCGGTTTCCAATCCGGATCTGAGGGAGAGGAACGTCCAATCATCATTTCTGGGCTATCTAAAGCCAGCGTGTGATGTTCAACTTTCAAGACAAAGGTTGGATCTGGCGTTCTTTCAGGCGTTGGCGCTGGCAATGCCAAACTTGGGACAAGCTCTCGCGTTTGTTGCAACACCAACTTGTTCCATGGAATGAGCAGTTCAGTTTCATTCAGTAATGCGTCTAGGCGCGCATGTAAGACGCCTGGCACTAAGTACCGATCTTGCGGCGCTAGCGCCAAGAGACGATTAGTGACTGCATAAGCATCAGTGACGTGTTCTTCGCCTTCGCGGACAGCGAGTCCAGCCATTTCAAGCTGATGGCGTCCGTCTGGGTCACGTCCCGGCAATTTCCCCATTAGGGCTTCGGCCATGATGACCCCTAGCGCATATAGATCAGCACGAATGTCAACGGCGCGCGAATCGATGAGCTGTTCTGGCGCCGCATAGCCAACCGTGCCCGCAAACTGTCCAGTGCGGGTTAGCGTGTCGCCATCCACCATCTTCGCAATTCCAAAGTCAATTAGGTAGACACGATTTGTGGGCGTTACCAACAAATTGTCTGACTTCAAATCACGGTGCACAATACCGTGTTCGTGTAATTGAGACAGCGCAACCAGCACTTGCCGCGCTAGCGCCAACGTGTTGATGGCGTTCAAGCCACCCAGTTTGTTCAAGACAAGTTTGAGCGGCAACCCCTCGACATATTGCGTGACTAAGAAACTTATCGGGTGGGCTAAGTCTGGGTCTTCGTAATTCAAGGCATAATCTAACAGCGGCACAATATGCTTACTGTTGATCTGCCGCAGCACCTCAATCTCGCGGATCAAGTTAACCGCATCGCCTTCTTCAACGCGCCGAACAAACAGCGTCTTGACCACGACAATGCGACCTGTGAATTCATCGCGAGCGAGATAGACCGTCGTCACTTTACTCGCACCAAGACGATCATAGATCTTGTAGCGGCGTTTTAGCGTTCTTCCAATAAGTTTGATCATGCTGTTGGCTGTTGGCTGTTGGCTGTTGGCTGTTGGCTAGAATTGTAGAGAGTAATGAGCAAGCTCTTTAGAATGCCTCTCGTTACTCAAAAGCCTATTCCCACTCAATGGTGCCCGGTGGCTTACTGGTTATATCGTACACTACCCGGTTGACGCCACGGACTTCGTTACAGATCCGGCTACTGACTTTGGCGAGCAATTCGTATGGCAAATGCGCCCAATCGGCGGTCATGAAATCATCAGTGGTGACAGCGCGCAGAGCAACAACCTCTTCATAAGTGCGTTGGTCGCCCATCACACCGACTGACTTGACTGGCAACAAGACGGCAAACGCTTGTGCCGTATCATCTCTCAGCATCCCGGCATCGCGCAATTCGTCACGCAAGATTTTGTCTGCCGCGCGTAACGTTTCAAGCCGGTCCCATGTAATCTTGCCCAAACACCGAATGCCTAGTCCAGGACCAGGGAAAGGCTGACGCCACACCATTTCTTCCGGTAAGCCTAGTGCCTCACCAACCTTCCGCACTTCGTCTTTGAACATAAAGCGCAACGGTTCCAACAGATCGAATTGCAGGTCGTCAGGCAAGCCACCAACGTTATGGTGTGTTTTGATCTTCGCTGCTTTTTCACGGCCTTTACCGCTACTTTCCACCACATCTGGATAGATCGTCCCTTGGACCAAGAAGTTTGCATCTTTTCCTAAACGACGGGCTTCCCGCTCGAAGATGCGAATAAAGGTATTGCCAATAATCTTGCGTTTGGTTTCGGGGTCAGTCTCATCGCCAATAGCACCGAGGAAATCTTCTACTGCGCTGATCGGTTCAAATTCAGCAGCAATGTTTTGCGTGAATGTCTCAACCACTTGTTCGGTTTCATTGGCGCGCATGAGCCCAGTGTCGACATAGAAGCACGTCAATTGATCACCAATGGCTTTGGAAACCAAAGCAGTTGCCACAGTCGAATCAACCCCACCAGACACAGCCGCCAACACACGCTGATCCCCAACTTTTGCTTTGATTTCAGCAATGGCTTGGTCGATCATAAATTGTGCATTCCAGTCACGGCTGACGTCTGCAACCGCTAAGAAATTGTTGATAACGTCACGACCAAATTCCGTATGATTGACTTCTGGATGGAATTGAACTGCAAAAATATTTTTAGCCGAGTTTTCCATCGCAGCAATAGGGCAATTGTGACTCGTGGCAGTGACAGAGAACCCCGCTGGAACTTGTGTAACTTTGTCACCATGGCTCATCCACGCATTGAATTGTTGGGCATTCGCTGTGCGCAACAAAGTATTGTTGTCGGCAATCTCAACAGCGGCCCGACCGTACTCACGTGCATTTGACGCCGTGACTTTCCCACCCAGTGAATGCGCAAGCAGTTGCATCCCATAGCAAATACCAAGTACAGGCACACCTGCATCCAAGATGTAGTCTGGCAACGTTGGCGCATTTTCAGCATAGACACTATTCGGCCCGCCGGAAATAATGAATGCTTTGGGGTTCAAGGCCGCAATCACATCGGCGTCAACATCAAATGGGTGTAGTTCGGAGTAGACATTTGCCTCACGTACGCGCCGCGCAATGAGCTGCGTATATTGTGAGCCAAAATCTAAAATGACAACTGTATCCATTAGCCCGCCCGTACCTCAATGCCTGCGTCTGACAAAGAGTCAATAATGGCTAGGCTCTCAATTTGGACCCCTAGCTTTGTCAGCATCTCGCGTCCGCCTTCAAAACTTTTCTCAATCACCGCACCAATCCCGACGAGATCGCCCCCTGCTTGACTGACAATATCAACGAGGCCGTTCAAGGTTTTCCCAGTCGCGAGGAAGTCATCAATAATCAGCACGCGTTGATCAGCTTTCAGAAATTCTGGGGAGACCATCAACTGCACAATCTTGCCTTTCGTGTGGGAAGGTGCAGACGACGTGTAGACGTTTTCTGGCATCGTAATCGGTCGATGTTTGCGTGCATAGACAACCGGAACATTCATTGCCAAGCCCGCCATTGCCGCTGGAGCAATCCCTGAAATTTCAGCTGTCAGAATGATGTCAGGAGAAGTGGTCACAAAGCGCTTTGCAAACTCTTGACCAGCACGATACATCAAGCCAGCATCAATTTGATGATTCAAGAAGCCATCGACTTTCAGAATCCCATTGCCAAGGTAAGTCCCGTGGTCTCGTATTTTTTGAGCAAGTTCAATCATGCGCCGATTTTACCCAATAAAAAAAGCGCCTTCGCTAGGCGAAGGCGCTAAATTCAAGTCGATTTTTTACAGCAGGTTGTTATTGTGAACAGCCAGCTTGTAACGCAGTCAGCCCATTCTGCAATTTCACAAGATGTGCGCTTGCGTTTGCATATTCGTCACGGGTTGCAACAGCGGTCTTGACCGGTTCCAACTTCGCGACATACGCTTGCTGATCCGCGATTAGGGCTTGTTGTTGCACCACTGCGTCTGCATTACACGTCATCTGCGGGATAGTTTCTTTCGTCACACGCGCTGATTCTAGACAAGCACTAAATGGAATGGTCTTTGACGACCCAGCACCCACAATTGTGATGTCATCTCCAACGTGGCGAATGGTCAGGAACCCACCGTCTTGCGCTGGCAACGTAACGTCGCCCTGCTGTGCAATAAACGCAATATGGAACTGTGCCACCATGGCGCTGGCACCATCTTCACGCTTATTATCTGTGTACCAAACTTCAACGTAGCCTGGAGGGTAACAGAAGATGCGCAGCGATTCATAGAAGGCAACTTCCAATTCCCCACGATCAACATTGGTGACATAGTCATGGCGGAACTGATCCAAAATTACTGGTACAGGAACGCCTGTCGCCGTCGAGATGGCACGGGCGCGAATGATGTCAAAGAACCCCGGATTCCAAGGTGGGTCTGTTCGCGAGAACTGCGTGCCTACACTGTGGCTCGCGTTGTCCACAACCGGCGTATTGCCATGTTCATCTTGCAGTGCAATTGGCGCCGTGTTTACATCAGCAGACGGTGCAAATTGGTTGGTTGTCGCAGCAGGTTGCGTGTCAGCCGGTAACGTCGGTTGCGTTGTACAACTTACAGGCGCTGCTTCTACAAAGCCTGTTTTAGAGCCATAAGCTTTTACAGTAATTTGCTTTGGCGCATCCGCTTGGATCTTGTCCAATGTCCGCACATCTTTTTGCAACGTGCCAAAGGTGCCCATTCCACTCGCAACAACTTTGTCATTGATGTAGATAGAAACCGCTTCTGAGTAACGTCCGCCAAAGAAACCGCTCCATTCAACAGTAGCGACATTTGCCACACATTGCGCACGAATGACGGGACTGCCACCAGATTGGGCAAACACCGGAATTGCGAGAACGCTGACCAGTGCAGCCAAGAGCGCCCCAACAATCGTTTTTCGATAATTATTCTTAATCTTCATAACTCACTTATAAATGCAATTTACCAATCGCAACATTACTCCTTGAACGTCACAACCACCGTCATCCCCCAACGCAGGCGTGGATCAGTTTCAGTAATTTTGATGTTCACGGTATAGGTAATGTCACCAGCGCGTTCAATAAAATTATTGTCGATCGATTCGACAACGCCAGACAATTCTAAATCAGGCAGTGCATCTGGCACGATGGTTACCGCTTGACCAACGGTTACGCTTGGCACTTCAATTTCCGTCAAGTTCTCAGTTTCGACAACCCAGTCAGAAATATCTGCCACTGTTAGTGCCGGTGCACCCGGCGCAACTTGCTCGCCAACCTTGAGTGACAAGTTCGTCACGGTCCCACCGATTGGTGCGACGAGTTCCAAGTCTTCCAAATTTGCTTTGGCTGCGGCCAAATTCGCTTCGCCAGTGATCAGACGACTTTCTGCTGTCGCGAGGCGAACCTTAGCCGTTTCAATGCGGGCTTCAATGACAGCCACATCATCTGCTTCTGGGCCAGCATTGAGTTCTTCAATCCGATGGATCGCATCTGCGATTTGGGCTTTGGCAACTTCAATGTCAGCTTCGGTTTGCGAAATGCGAATGTCAGATGCAACATAGTTGCGTTCTGCTTCCAAGTCAGCTCGGGCTTCTGCCAGGTCTTCTTGCATGTCTGCTAAATGTTCGTTTGCATCGCCAATTGCCTCGTTTGCATCGCCAATTGCGTTCGCGTTGTTTGTGCGTGAAATGTCACGTGACGTTTGCACTTCTTGCGCAGCAATTTGTGCTTCAGCCACGGCATTGGCATTGTCTTGACGGGCTTTTTCTAAATTGAGTTCAGCTTCGTCTAAGTTAGTTTCAGCATCCCTCACATTGGTTTGCCATTGCTCAATACTTTGACCCAAGTGGACGGCATCGGTTGTGCGACAAGCAGGCAGATCTTCATCTTCATCCCGTTCGCGACAGTTGTCATTGTGGGCAACTTCGGCATTGCCAAGCTGCTCACGGTTGTAACGCAACTGATCTTGCGCAACGCGGACAAGGTCTTGCAGCGGCCCGAGTTCAATTAGAGCTGCCGTCTGTTCCAGCGTTTGTAACTGTGTCGTTTCATCGCGCTGAGCGCCAACTTCGAAGATTTGCGTATTTTGTTGGGCGGTGAGCAATCCGCGTTCGGCATCATCAATAGCATCTACAGCCGCTTCGACACGATCTTCAGCAGCTTCGACCAAGTCTTCGTAATACTCAAGATCACGGCTTTCAGCGTCTACGAAATAAGTCAGATCATCTTCTGCATCGTCAAGTGCATCACGCGAGGTTGCAATTTGATCTTGTAACTGGGCAATTTGCAGCTTGATGCTTGGATCTTCAACGTCAAATTGTTCGTAGAGATCGGCCAGTGCTTTTTCTGCATTTAGTAATTCAGACTGCGCAGATTGTTTTTCAAGCGCTGCAGACTGCAATTCCAGCTCAGAGGCTGACACAGCCGCTTCAAGCTGTTCAACATTGGTCAAGCGCGCAATCACATCGCCAGCACTAATCACATCGCCTTCTTCGACTAAGACTTCAGCAATCTGACCGCCAATCTCAAAAGAAAGATCTACATCGTTCACAGGAACAACGCGGCCATCTGCAACAACTTCAAAGTCATCGATGACAATTGGGATTTCGGTCGATTCGCCTTCAGCGCCAGAGGCAGCGTCATCGCCACCGCTACATGCAACTAGTCCTAGAGACAGCACCATCAAGAGTGCCAGCAGATTTCGTTGATATGGTTTCATCATTTCGTTTTCTACACCTAACTAAACTTTGTGTATGGATTTCTTTTTTATCTGCAATAAATGGGCATACACCCTATTACGCATGTAAATGCGTTTTGTTTCAAAACTAATCTGGTAAACAACCAAAAGCGTTTCTGCCTAAAGAAGTGTACCGTTATTCGTACGCAAGCACCTCACGAATGGTCAAACGCGATGCATTCCGCGCTGGCAAAATACTTGCCACGGCTGACAAGACAAGGATCACAACAAACCAAAGCCAGAAGCCAGTCGGGCTAAATTTGAGTGGCATGACCGAGTTGGTAAGTGCCAGACTCACCATGGTGAGTAGCGCAGAGCTAATTGGAAAAGACAACACAATTCCAAAAAGCCAGCTTAGCACACCAATGAATACCCCTTCAACTAAGACTGAGCGCATCACGGCGCCATCCACAGCCCCAATCGCGCGCAAGATCCCAATTTCACGAATACGTTCCATTACATTCATTGACATCATCCCCGCCAAGCCAATGCTGCCAACAATTGCCGTTAACACAGCCATACCCAAGAAGAGCGTCACCAAAGTATTGATGCCTTCAGATACGCCTTCAACAGTGGTCAGCCCTGGCTCTACATTCGTAAGCTTGATCCCCTGATCTTTCAGTTTGGCATCTAGCACATTCGCCATGTCGCGTTGGGCGTCAATGGTGTGCGTGTCTGTCAAAACCTTTAGTGTAGACGCGCGACCAGTTTGATTGGTCAGCGGTGCCAGAATATCGTACGGGACATAGCCAAAGATGGTGTCAACATCACGGCCTGGGAACGCATAAATACCAACCACGGTCCACGCTTGTTCGCGTCCATCGTCAATGCCCATTTGAATAACGTCACCGGGTGCAAGGTCAGGGAATTCTTCCCAAACCGTTTCGGCAACCGCAATTGCGTTCATATCACCCGGCCTCAAAAAGCGCCCTTCTTTCAGCACAGGATTGATCATGGGACTGCTGTCTGGCACGCCAGACAATGCAAACACCACGTCATTGCCATCGTTTTGGGCAACTTCTCCCACGGCGCTAATCCACGCTTCGGTTTGCACCACACCGGGCACGTCTTCCACAAACGCCGCAATTTCAGTATCACGATAGGTCTGGGCTAGATCAATGGTGACATCCGCGAGGAACAGTTGGCTCACATTGCCAATAAACCCTTGAAGTGACGCCTGCATGTTGAAAACAGAAATAAAGATTGCACCGGCAACCGTCAGCGTAAACAACGTCAGCGACAAGCGCGATGGATTGCGGAACGTGTTGCGAATGGACACCAACAACGGTCTTGATATCCAGTCTAGTGATTCGCCAATGCGGTCTAACCAAGCGAACCATTTTTTGGAACTTCCTTCGTCACCGTCACTAATCGCATCTTCTACGGTGAGTCTTGACCCGCGAATAACGGGCAGAATGCCAGCCAGAATAGGAACCAGCACAGCAATAATCGTTTGCACAATAATCGCAATGGGAACAACGCGCATTGGTCCGATTTCTAGCCCAACAATGCCACCAAAGAAGACTGCGAAACGGTGCCCACCTATTGTGCCGAGCGGAATTGACACTGCTAATGAGATCAGGGAGAGAATGATGATCAGGATGAGATACATCCCAACAATTTGCAAACTGCGCGCCCCGACTAGCTTCATCACGCCAATTTGACGCAATTGCTGATTGATTAGCGCAGTCAAGGTGTTCGCAATCAAAGAGCTCCCCAACAACAGCATCAGGCCGCCCATCGCGCCCATCACAGTCAGAATAGCCAACACCGTATTACTGGCCGGGTGTTCGCTCGTGCGGTTGGTCGTAGAAGAATAGAGCGTGCCATTATTACGCTCTACCCGATCTTCAACTAAGGCAGAAATTGCATCGATGTGGTCTTGGTCGTTCCCATCACCTTCGACAGTGACCAACAATTGATTGAACCGCGAAGGTTGCCCCAACCAAGTCAACGTATCCATAGTGACAAAGACAACAGCAGGGGCATTGGGGCCGTCGCTAATAGCCTGGTCTCGCACTAACCCGACCACAGAAACTGTTCGTTCAAGGCCGTTCGGTAATCGAATGAGCAGTTCATCGCCAATGGCAATGCCTAAGCTCTCTGCAATGCGCGACTCAACCAAGATTTGCTTATCTTCGGGTTCACTAGTGCCTTCAATTGCGACGCGTCTGAACACGTCGGAGTCAGAAAAGTCGTCAACGGCAAAGACGTTCAGCCCGCGCCAGGAAAGGCCATTGTCTTGGCTCATCCGCATCGTGGTCCGATGGCGACCTTCAGCCTGACGAACCCCTTCAATGCGACTAACCGAGTCTACAAACGCTTGGTCAAATGGATCGGTCAAAATACTAATATTGGCCGGATTGACCGAGCTGTACCCAGTCTCCATGTCATCTGACAAGATGTTGTAAGCCGTAAGGATCATGCCGACCGCAAAAACACCGACGGCAATTGAAGCAATCACAAGGATTGTGCGCGAACGGTTTTCCCAAATATCAAAAAAGACTTTGAGCCAACGTGGCGATGTGAAATATGTTTTCGTTTTTGCCATGTTATGCGACCGAAAGTGCTGGTTCCAATTCACGATCTACAACAAACCCATCTACCAACGTGATTGTGCGGTCAGTGTAACGGGTGAGCTCAGGGTCATGCGTCACAATGAGGATCGTTTTTCCTTGCGCAGCCAAACTGCGGAACAATTCAACAATCGTGTTTGCGGCTTTGGTATCTAAATTCCCAGTAGGTTCATCTGCCACAATGATCGGCGGATCATTGGCAAGTGCCCGGGCAATTGCCGCACTTTGCTGTTGCCCCGTAGACACAGCTGACGGCATTTTGCGGGCAAAGTCTTTCAGACCGACGCGATCTAGCAACTCAAGAGCCTTTTGCTTGCGTTCGCGCGGTTTGTAGACATTGCAATAGTCCATCGGCAGCATGATGTTTTCAAGTAGAGTCAGTTGAGGTAGCAACTGGAAGAATTGAAAGACAATCCCAAGATTGCGCCCACGCCAGAGCGCCCGTTGACTTTCTGTCATGCCGTAAACATCAACATTGTTGATCGTGACATCGCCCGTTGTTGGGAGATCAATGCCGGTCAGCATATTGAGCAACGTAGATTTACCACTCCCAGATTGCCCGACAATGGACACAAATTCACCGTAGCGAAAATCTAAATTGATGTCTTGTAAAGCAGTAAACTCGCCAGCTGGGCCGACATATGTCTTACTGACATCTTCAAGCACAATGGCGCTTTCTTCACGCGCTGCCCCAACGCTCCCAACGAGCGCTTCGTCTAAAGCTTCTTTTTCAGGCTCTTGCCACTGTGCTTCTGAGGCGGGCAGTTCAACATACTGCCCGCGTTTGACTTCACCACTAATGCGGCCGTCTGAAATTTCCAACGTCCGATCAAAGCGTCCTTTCAAGGACTTGTCATGTGTCACCATGACAACAGTTTTGCCTTGCGCAACAAGATCTTTGAAAATATTGAAAATTGTTTCAGAGGTACGGCTATCTAGACTACCCGTAGGTTCATCCGCAATGATGACATCCGGATTGTTGGTAAGCGAGCGAGCAATTGCAACGCGCTGTTTTTGACCACCAGAAATATGCGCCGGTATCTTGTAAGCATGTTCGCCAATTTCAACTTGGGTCAGCAAATCTACTGCTTGTTTAGGACTAGCAATGCGCTTGTAGCGGCCTAGAAAATCCTGCGGTAGCAGCACGTTATTGACGAGGTCTAACATCGGCATCAGCTCAAATGACTGATAGACAATGCCCATATTCTTCCCGCGCCATTTAGCAAGTTGGTTTTGATTCAGACTGTGCACAGACACGGCTGAGCCATCGGTTTCGTAGTAGATAACTTCACCAGCGGTCAAGTCGCTTACACCAGACAGCATATTGAGTAGCGTTGACTTACCGGCACCAGACCGCCCGACAATTCCTAGAAATTCCCCACGATAAATATCGAACGAAATATCTTTGAGCGCTTCAAAATCGCCTGCGCCAGTTGTAAAAACCTTGGTGATATTTTTGACTTCAAAGAGTGGCGTTTCTGCTTTCATCGCTGCCCTCTACTCATGATCCACACGCTTTTCAAGGTGCAGTAAGTCTTTGAAGATAACGTTACGAACTGCTTCAACATAGTTATCTGGATCTAGCCCAGACTCGTCTTGCAAGCCCATCATCACGACCAGTTGCTGGTAACCAAACATGGAGCAGAACATGACCCATGAGACTTGCCTGGCTAACGTTTCATCTTCCACGTAGGCACCCAGGCTTTTTTGCATTTCAGCTTGAATTCCAAGAAGTTGGCGTTGGAACGGCGCTTTGTCTTCTTCAGAAAGATTAGCAAGTTCCATCAACAACCAACGCACGCGCTCTGCCAACTGCGGCATATTGCTTTTCATCAGATTGGTACGAATTTCGAAGAATTCAGCCAGAGTGTCTGGCAAGGCGCGCTTTTCTTCTGGCAGCAACTGATCTGGTGCCATACGCTGCATCACAGTTTCTAGGATCTCTGCTTTACCACCTTCAAAGTAG
Source organism: Anaerolineales bacterium (assembly GCA_020630805.1). GTDB lineage: Bacteria > Chloroflexota > Anaerolineae > Anaerolineales > UBA6668 > JAHDIM01. Next base: position 40,468 of record JAHDIM010000002.1, on the reverse strand, counting down.
TAATACAGCGCTGCTGTAGTGCAGTCAGACGCATTCGCAATCTGCTTAATAGAGGTGGCTTTATAGCCTTGTTTGCGGAAGAGTTCTGCCGCATTTCTGATGATGGTGTCGCCGAGGTTTTGCTTGCTCATAGTTACTTACTAATCGATAAGTAAGCTAAGTCTAGCAATGTTCTAACTGAGAGTCAACAAACTTACTGATCGATAAGTAAGTCTCATGTTGCGCTCATTCTGGCTTAACGACAAAGCGTGGGTCTTATAAAACACCTTAGGTATTCGAAGACCCACGCTTTGTGAATTTATGAGGTTATGGCGTTGTACTTATTCGTAAGCCAAACTTTGGGCCACGCTAATTTGGGTTGCGCGACGCGCTGGCAAAATACTGAACACAATGGAAAGGATGGTGACAATCCCTAGCCACAGCCACACCCCGACCATATCCGTGTGATAAGACGCAGGGAAATCGATGGCAGCGCCAATGCCTTGCACAAAGTACTGCCCCGCAAAACGACTGATCGGCACCGCAATCAGCCAACTGACAAGCCCAACAAACAACCCCTCAATAATAAAAATCAGGGCAACATCCATCGAAGAAGCCCCTACTGCCCGCATTACACCGATTTCACGTTTGCGTTCAATCACGTTGATCGAGAGCGTCCCCGACAAGCCAATGCTGCCGACCAAAGCCATCAGCACGGTCATAATCAGCAAGATGTTGATAAGGATATTGAACTGCGCTTGCGACTCGGCCCGATCTTCGGCAGCACTGTAGCCCCAAGAGACTTCAATCCCCTGAGTCTCAAGGAAAGCTTCCAAATCTTTTTGGATGGCAATTTGGCCCTCAAGCGTTTTATCTTGCGTCACAATTTCAGCAACGCTCGCCCGCCCCACTTGGTTGAGAGACTGATTCAGAACTTCCCGATGCACATAGGCCGTCTGCTGATTGCCTGTGATGTCTGCGACCAGCCCAACAATCTGCCAGACCGTTTTGCCTTGCGGCCCGAAATCAAGCTCAATCTCATCACCCACGGCATATCCGCGTTCGTTGGCAATTTCTTGATTCAATAACACCGCATGCTGATCATCGTAGTTCAACGCCCGGCCATCGACCAGTTTCGGATCATATAGCTCACTATCTTTGGGAACTGCGCGGACGCGAATGCGCTGATCTTGGGTGATGTCTTTGTTGCCTGGCACGCGACCTGTCGCCGTGGTCCAAACCCACATTTCAGCGCCGTCAATTCCAGATCGCGACTCAATCAGCGGCACAAGCTCTGCAATGCGCTGTGGGCGGTCGAACCCAACAATCACATCAAAACCAAAGCCTTCCCAAATATCATCGATGGTGCCGACCAACGAGGCACTCGTGGCAAACACCATCATGAAGACAGTCCCAGCCAGAACCAGCACAGTCAATGTCATGAGCATCCGTGACAAGCGGCGGAAGGTGTTGCGCAAGGACAATACTAATATGCGCGGCATCCGTCTGACTTTTGCCAGCCAACGGTCAAGACCACGGTTACCATAGCCACCTGACCCACCAAATCCGGCTTGCAGTGCTTCTCGCACAGAGATTGCCGCACCTTGGAAAATCGGCCATAGTCCAGCCAAAATTGGCGTGACTAACCCTGCCCCAAGTTGCAGTCCAACCACTTTTGGCAAAATCTGCACGCCATCAATTGGCACGTTGATGAGACCCAACATGTATTGCGAAAGCGCATTTGAGCCATAGATGCCAAGGGGAACTGCGACGCCTAGACTCAGTAAACCGTAAATCGCAACGCCAGCTAGGTAAAGCCGTGAGATCTGTTTTGTCACCCCACCTATCGTTTTCATGATGCCAACTTGCGGCACCTGCTGCACAATTACAGCATTGATGGTGTTGATGACTAAGAACAGACTGAGCACCAAAAGCGCAATCGCCATGACGGTCAGGATCATGCCAACGCCATTGAAAATCTCTTGAATTGGATGATCACCTGGCACGTTCTTGTGTACATATCCAACCCGAACATCTTGTTTTTGCAGTTTGTCTTTGGCTGCGCCAATTGCGTGGTCTAAATCGGCTTCAGAATAATCGGTAATGTGGAAACGAATTTGGTTGTAGCCACTCTGATCAAAATGCCGCAGCGCAAACTTCTGATCTACATAAAACACGGGCGTGTCAGAAAACGGGGGTGAGAATGAGTCTGCGGAGTAAGCTTGCCCAGCTAATTTAAACGCACGCGAACGCTCATTGATTTCAAAGTAAACATTGCCACCAAATTCAGGCAAGTTGTAGTCAATGACATGATTGTCAGGCGCTAAGAGCGAGTTGCTATCTGGCCATTCTCCCCCAGTCAACGTGAGAACGTTGTAGCGCTGCGCAGAGAAGTCATCCAGAATGATGACTTCTGCCCCTTCGTCGCTCCACGGGTCGGCTTCATTGAATTTGTAATTGAGATAAAAGTCGTTGACGCCTTGCACGTCTTCAATTTCTGGCAGACGGCGGATGGCTTTGAGGGTTGCATCATCAACATTGCGATTGAGATACAAAATGGCATGTGGCGGCGTAGTCGATGTATATTTGCGCGACATTTCTCCAAGCATGACATCATTTGCAGCCAGCACCATGCCAAGGGACATTACCCCAGTGGCAATACTCAACACTACAAGCAATGTGCGCGGCCAATTGCGCCACAAATCACGCCAAACTTTTCGATACGCTACAGACATAAGGTTAGATGGTTGGTGAGTTGGCTAGTTTGTTTGTTGGTTGGTTCGTTGCTATACATTTCCTATAGCCCACTAACCAACTATTCAACGCACAAATTAACCAACTAAATCACTCTACGATGGCGCCAGCGCCATCAGTTTCATATAAGACCCCATCGAGCACATTGATCACGCGCGGAATACGTCCGGCGAGGTTTGTGTCGTGGGTCACCATCAGGAAAGTCTTACCGCCATCAATCAAGTCATTGAAGAGTTGAAAAACTTTGTCAGCAGTTTTGGAGTCAAGGTTCCCTGTTGGTTCGTCGCCAACAAGGAGCGGCGGATCATTCGCCAGCGCTCTAGCAATTGCCGCCCGTTGCTGCTGTCCACCAGACAGCGTGGAAGGCAATTTATGCGCCTGGTCTGCCAAGCCAACTTGGTCTAACAGGTACAAAGCACGTTCTGGACGTTCACGTGGTTTCCAGACCCGACAGAAATCCATCGGCAACATGACGTTTTCAAGCACCGTTAGCGTTGGTAACAATTGAAAGAATTGAAAAATGACACCAATCGTTTTGCCACGCCAGCGTGCCAGCTTGTTTTCACTCATGTCGTTCAAGACTTGACCCGCAACGGTCACAGTACCATCTGTTGGACGGTCAATCCCGGTGATCATATTCATCAGCGTTGACTTGCCACTCCCTGAAGGACCGCAGACACCAACAAATTCACCGCTCGAAACTGAAAGATCAATGCCCTTCAGCACATGGATCGTGCCAGCTGGACCTTCAAAGTTCTTTATTACGTTGTCCAGCTTAATGAGATCTTCTGCCATCGATAACTCTACTCCTGAGGTGTTGAAATGTAGTACGCAGTCTAGCATGGAAGGTTGCAAAATGCTTTTTCAGTGCGTTCAGATTTGCCCCCCCTCATTATTAGCTTAGGTTGAGCGGTCCCTACGGCACAGCGTCAGGCATTAGACCATTCTAGGTCTGCCCTGTATAATCCACGCAGATTTGTGGAGGCATACTCTTGAACCGATTTACAGATAAGATCGCACTTGTTACTGGGGCATCTCGCGGCATTGGTCGCGCAATCGCCCTCCGACTCGCCAGTGAAGGCGCGCATGTCGTCGTCAACTTCGCCCGTGATGAAGATGGGGCTAATAGCGTTGTCGCCGATATTGAAGCGGCTGGCGGCTCTGCCAGCACCTATCAGGCCGATGTTTCCGATGTCGATTCTGCGACAGACATGATCAAATCAGTTGCCAAAGAACATGGCAAACTAGACATTCTGGTCAACAACGCTGGGACGACGCGCGATCAGATCATCCTCAAAATGACTGAAGATGATTGGGATACGGTAATGCGGATCAATCTGAAAGGCGTGTTCAACTGCTCCAAGCCTGCAGTGCGCACAATGATGCGCAAGCGCTATGGACGCATTATCAACATCACGTCTGTTTCAGGGGTACTGGGCAATGCAGGTCAAACCAATTATTCAGCCTCAAAAGCAGGCGTCATTGGCTTTACACGTGCTTTGGCACGTGAAGTTGCGTCCCGCAGCATTACAGTAAATGCCGTTGCACCAGGGTTTATTCCTACAAAGCTCACTGGCGATTTACCAGATGATGTCCGCGATGCAACTCTAGGCATGATCCCACTCGCGCGCTGGGGTGACCCAGACGAAATTGCAAATGCAGTTGCCTTCCTTGCAAGTGATGAAGCCGCTTACATTACTGGCCAAACCTTGAATGTAGACGGCGGGATGGCAATTGGCTAACCATGGGCGAAGAAAAAGTCTATCCACAAGATACAACCACAATTGCACCAAGCGTCTTGGTGACCATTGCACGTTTAGCCACACTTTCAGTAGACGGTGTTGTTGAACTCGCACCGCCGCCGCGTCGGGTCGACCGATACATTCGTCAAACGGTTGGTCAAGGTGTCGAACTGAGTATTCAAGACCACGGCATTTCTGCCAATCTCTACATGATTGTGGATGGCCGCGCAAATGTGCGCGATGTTAGCGAAGCAGTTCGGGCAGAAGTTGCCCGTGCCTTTATGGATAGTGTCGGGATGGACGTTGAGTCCATTGACGTTTTTGTCCAAGACGTAAGATTCTAAGCGGCAACGCCAATAGTCGGCGTTACCAACGTTCAACAAGCACCTTGAAATCACGAAGTACTGCGCGGGTCACTGCGCTACAAGTTTTATACGAAGTCGACTGCAGCACACATGATGTCTGGCAAGCCTTTGCCGACCGCGTGCATGCAGAGCGTCTATCAAAAGACGTGACTGACTTTGCACGAGATGTTGTAACAGGGACAACAGCGTTACAAGCAATGGCAGACAAAGCTATTCAACACTTCGCCCCTGAATATCCCGTAGACCAAATGGCTGTTGTCGACCGCAACATTTTGCGGATGGCCATTTGGGAAATTACGCAGCATCAAGAAACACCAGTAAAAGTAGTTATCAACGAAGCTGTTGAGCTTGCCAAAACATTTGGAAGCGATACAGCCCCCTCTTTTATCAATGGTGTTTTGGGTGCAATGTTACAAAATGAAGCTGAATTCACTGCCTTTCTGAACCAAGCAGAAAGCAGTCCGACGGTAATAGAATGAACATATTTGGTGTTGGTGGCTGGGAACTTGTTTTTGTGATCATCATCGCAATGGTTGTGATGGGCCCTGAACGCGTTGCCAAACACATGTTTACGCTCGGGCGCTGGACCCGCCGCATGATGGTGATTTATAACCAAGCGCGGGCGGCGCTACGCGATGAACTGATGTCAATTGATGATGGCGAAACCTTGGAAGGCTTGAAACAGGTGCGTGACGATATTCAAGATCTGCGCACGTCAGTCAATCCACGCCAAATTGCATCTGATCTCAATCAAGAGGTTCGCAGCACCATGAACTCTGTCGAACAGGCCGTTCAAGAGGTTGCAGACGAAGCCAACAACATCTTGCCGCCTAAGCCTGTGGCACCACCAAGCAATAGCATTGCACCACCGCCTCCAACGCCTGCTGTGCAAAAGAAAGCCGCTCAGCACGATGCGTGGCTGCCCCAAAGCCCAGACACACCAGCCGATGCCTAATGGACGACGGGCTGCCTCAGCAGTCCGTCGTTTTTTTGTTATGGCTCCTTTTGATTTCACCACCCTGCCTACCCGCAATCCCAAACGGATTGCAGTCCGCATCCAGCCCAACGTAGAGAAACACCTCCGCAGTGGGCATCCATGGCTCTATGTCGACCGAATTACGAGCACCAGTCACGCCGGAAACACCGGCGACCATGCTGTCATTTTTGATCGTAAAAACAAATTTCTAGGAATTGGGATTTGGGATGCAGAGTCGCAGATTCGTCTCAAAATGCTGCATGCGGGGAGTCCAGTAAAAGTCAATGATGACTGGCTGAACCAAAGGCTACAGGACTGTTTTGCCAAGCGCGACAGTTATTTCGATACAACGCAGACCAACGGCTACCGATTGGTACATGGCGAAAATGACGGGCTGCCAGATCTCGTGATCGATCGATATGGTGAGACGATTGTCATCAAGCTATATTCTGCAATCTGGTTGCCTGACTTGCAGCAAATTGTAGCCACTTTGCAAGCGCATTACGCGCCCCACTGCATTGTCCTCCGTCTCGCAAGGCGGTTCAAGAGTGACTTAATGCAGTTGCGAGACGGGATGGCGTTAGTCGGCACGTTACCAACACAACCGACTTTTCTAGAGAATGGATTGCGGTATCACGTCGATCCATTCCAAGGTCAAAAAACTGGCTTTTTTCTAGATCAACGTGACAATCGCAGTAAGGTTGGCGAACTTTGTCAGAATAAAACTTTGCTCAATGTGTTTTCATATTCGGGTGGGTTTTCTTTGGCGGCGGCACAAGCAGGCGCAACAGAGGCGACCAGCTTGGACATTAGTCAGTATGCATTGACAGAAGCAGACAAAAACTTTGGCCTCAATCAACACTTGTCAGCCGTTGCTGCTTGTCAACACCACACTGTGGCTGCAGATGCATTTGCCGCGCTAAAAACATTCGCCAAGCAAGGCCAGCGATTTGATGTTGTGGTGACTGATCCGCCGAGCTTTGCTAACAAACAAGACGCTGTTCCAAACGCCATTGACGCCTACACGCGTCTCAATCGCTTATCTGCGCAGGTTGTCTCAAAAAATGGTGTTTTAGTAGCGGCATCCTGCTCTAGTCGCGTGACAAGTGAACAATTCTTCGATGCCGTACTAAGTGGAGTCCATCAGGCGCAGCGCACCGCAATCGTTTTGGACAAAACGTTCCATGCCATTGACCACCCCATTGGATTTGCTGAAGGAGCGTATTTGAAGTGTATTTACTTGCAGTTAGACTAATTAGTGCGTTCAGAAAGGTTTCAAGCGTTTTGAAGTTAGCTCAGAGTGACCCAAGTGTCATCCTCGCGGAGGCGGGGATCCATACACAGAGGCCGCACATGGTTTCCCGCCTTCCCCGACTGCTCGAGGACAGGTCGCGGGAATGACACTTCGAGTTGCTGGAAAAACTCCAGAAAATTTTCTGAATAATGTGCTAATTACCGATCCACAAGCGGGAAAATAAGGTCAAAGTCAGTCCCTTGACCAACTTCGCTACTGACCCGCAAGCCGCCATTGTGGCTGCGGACAATCCCCAGCACAGTTGCTAACCCCAGCCCAGTGCCTTCTTCCTTGGTAGTAAAGAAAGGATCAAAAATTGAATTGAGCGTCTTGGTGTCCATGCCAGGGCCGGTGTCAGCAATTTTTAAGTGTAAGTAATCGCCTGACACCATTTCGTCGCTCCCAATTTTCCAGAGCAATAAATCCTCTGGAGACACATAGAGTCGCTCAGTGCTAATGACAATATCGCCCTGCCGTTCACCCATCGCCTGCGCGGCATTGATGATTAAGTTCATCACAACCTGCTGGAGTTGGGCTTTGTCCCCAGTAATTGTAGAGAGATTGTCAGCCAAGTTATGCGTAACATTGACATTGGAAGACACTGCAACGCCCAACAATTGTAGATTTTCCAAGATCAACTCATTCATATCGATCTGAGCGACTTCAATCTGTTTATTGCCGGCATATTGCAGCAATTGTTTAGTGAGTTGCGCCCCTTTGTCCGCAGCCTTGATTGCTTTCGTGATTGACTTGCGAGCGGGGTCGGCGTCATCCAAACGCTTCAGAGCAATGTTCGAATGGCTCGAAATTGCGGTCAGAATATTGCGGAAGTCGTGAGCAATACCACCAGCCATGAGCCCTAAACTTTCAGTCTTTTGCAGTTGTTGAATAGCCTTTTGCGTTTGACGCATTTGGTCCACGTCTTGAAGAATATACACTGCCACTGGCGCATCTGCCATTTCAATTACGCTCGCGGAAATTTGAGCCCAAAATGTACTGTTATCGGCGCGCAAAATTCGAACTTCTTCGCTAATCACCTTTTGGCGATTATTGATCCGCGCACAGACGTTTACAAAATCGTCTTCAGAATGGAATAAGTCGGCTAAGTTCAGCCCGATCAAGGTACTTTGACCCAACTGAAATTCACGCTCAGCAACGTTGTTCGACCACATAATTTGGCCGGTGAAGTCGTTTGAACAAATCAGCACGCTACCAGGAATAGCAGAAATAATACGACGTAACCGATGGCGCTCTGAACGCAACGACTCGGTGAGTTGCAGCGACTTATTCAAAGAATTATTGATGCGCATCACTAAGAAACGCAGTGGCAAAATTAGCAGATTGCCAGCCAAGGTAATTTGAGCAACCCGAATGACCCAGTGCACAAATTCAAAAGAATTTTCAAGACGTGCTGGGTCCAAGTACCAGTAGCCACTTGTAATCAACCCGCCAATCACAAGCATCGCCAAGCCAATCACACTAGTAACAATTAGGCCGCTTTTCAAACTAAATAGCGCACTTGCTAAGAAGATTGCTAGAATTGCGTACACAGTGCCAGAACTTGCAATGCCGTATGAAATAAATTCATTAACGGTGAGCAAAATTGGCACCATGACCAGCATGCCGGCCTTGATATTAAAGTATTTGGCAGGAAGCAAGGTAATGCCCAGAATGACGGCGTAGGCAATAACATAAATTGTGCCTAGCATGATGCTGCCAGCATTCCACGCAACGTAAACAGCTGGAACCAAAATTAACAACCCAATGAGACAGGTTGTTACGAGGATGCTGTGAACCAGACGATCTTTCAAATTTGAAAGGTCATCAACCTCTGGTTCATGATCCATAACGGATGCGAATAACTCTTGCGTTTCCATAGTCTAGATTGAATTGTTTGTTGGGGTCTGAATAGACATCGTGTTCAAAAATAAACAGTCTACAAACATTCAGTATAAGTTTCGCTAAAAATGCGAGATTAAGCTAGTTAAAAATAAAGATATGCCTTAGATTACCTGTTGTTAATTGGCTTACGGGTATATGTCGCATTATGAATGGACTGGAAGACTTCAAAATTCATATCAATAGTGAGAATTTCAACCTTGCTCAGGCCAATCTCCTAATTGCAAAGAATGTGGCGTATCCGCAACTGTCAATTGAGGCGCATTTAGAGAAATTAGACGCACTTGCACTAGACGCTGCACAAATGCTGCCATTCTTCACAACCATTGAAGATCGGGCGATTTCTTTAGCCAACTATCTTTTCAATCAAGTTGAGTTTTCTGGTAACGAAGCCGATTATTATGCGGCTGACAACAGCTACCTCAACTGTGTCCTCGATTCAAAAACAGGCATTCCAATCAGTCTGTCTACCCTATACATTGAGATTGCGCGCCGCTTAGAACTGGAAGCCTATGGCATTGGACTGCCCGGTCACTTTGTTGTGGGTGTGCATACAGATGACGAACCCATTATTTTTGATCCCTTCAATGCCGGCCAGATTCTGACCACAGAAGACTGCAAAAACTTAGTTGCTGCAACGCAAGGCGCACTTCAAGGCTTTTCCTCAACTTGGCTAGAACCTAGTCAGCCGCAAGATATTGTGATCCGGATGCTAAACAACCTGCGGCACATATATATTTCACATGAACAATGGGCTGAAGCGCTAGAAGTCGTTCGCCATCTAGTTGTTTTACAACCACAAATTGCCCCCCACCAACGTGATTTAGGGTTACTGTACTATCGCAATAACAAACTGAGACAAGCAGCGCACTACCTAAGCGATTATCTGCGCCAAGCTCCAAATGCAGACGACGCCCGCACTGTCAAGCACAGCCTAAAGCTCGTGCTCGATAAATTCTCGAAACTCAACTAATTCCGATTTATGTCGTTTTTTACAACCCATCGTTATTGGGAAGATCCAACAGTTTTTGAACTCAACAAGCTTGCTGCGCATGCCCATTGGCAACGCAGCACCGCCAAGTCTCTAAATGGGGACTGGCAATTCAAGCTTTTCAACCAGCCAGAGCAAATTCCGGACAGTCTTATTCAAGGCGCAACGCTAGCTGCAAATTGGGGCACCATTCAAGTGCCTGGAAACTGGACTATGCAGGGCTATGACAAGCCCATCTACACGAACGTTCAGATGCCATTTCACGCCAATCCACCTTTTGTTCCGAGTGAAAATCCAACTGGGGTGTACCAACGTGTTTTTGAGCATGCCAATAGTACCGCGTCAGGGAGAACAGTGCTGTGCTTTGGTGGTGTTGAGTCTGCTTTTTTCTTGTTTCTAAACGGTCGCTTTGTTGGCTATAGCCAAGGCTCGAGACTACCCGCTGAATTTGATGTCAGCAAATTTCTAATTGACGGGACTAACCTCATTACAGCAGTCGTTATCCGCTGGTCAGACGCAAGTTACATTGAAGATCAAGATCATTGGTGGCATGCCGGCATCTATCGTGATGTGACCCTCTATACGACAACCGCCGCTTGGATTGAAGATTTCTTCGTTCGCACACCGCTTGACGAAACATACACAAATGCGACGCTAGAAGTAGAGGTTTGGCCAAAACACCAAAATGATCCACGAGAGCTAAGCGGACATCGGGTGCAGATTCTGCTGACCGATCTTGCACAAGACACCACTCTGTTTACCCAAACCAAAGCAGTCGGTGATTATGATTTGGAACAAGTCCCTTGCGTCCGCTTCCACACCGAGGTTGATGAGCCAAGGCTATGGTCAGCAGAATCTCCAAATTTGTATCGACTTGACATCCAAATGGTCGACGCTGGCGGGGTCGTGGTTGACAAAGCACAACATAACATTGGATTCCGCCAAGTAGAGATCAACGGTAACGAAGTCTTGATAAACGGCAAGCCGGTGATGTTCTACGGTGTCAATCGACATGAGCATGATGAACACACAGGCAAAGTCATTAGTCGCGATTCAATGTTGGCAGACATCAAATTGTTGAAAGACTTCAATTTCAACGCGGTCCGCAATAGTCATTACCCGTGCACTGAAGAATGGTATGCACTGTGTGACGAGCACGGGTTGTATGTGATTGATGAAGCCAACATTGAATGTCATGCTATGTACAACCAAATGGCCAATCTGCCTGAGTGGACCAATGCATTTGTTTCACGTGGGAACCGCATGGTAGCGCGTACAAAAAATCACGCTAGCGTCATTATGTGGTCACTTGGAAATGAAGCTGGATCAGGGCCCAACCAAGCAGCGATGGCGGGATGGATTCGACACACAGACCCATCCCGCCCCATCCATTACGAAGGCGCAATTAGCCGCTGGAAAGGCCAAGATTGGGACTGCGGCCATCACATTACAGACATCGTCTGTCCCATGTACCCAACCCTAGATGAGTTAGCGGCGTACGCGGCCTCTTCAGGCGCAGATCGCCCGCTGATTATGTGTGAATATGCACATTCAATGGGTAACAGTACTGGCAATCTCAAAGAATATTGGGAACTAATTGAAAGCACAGCAGGTCTGCAAGGTGGATTTATTTGGGATTGGGTCGACCAAGGCTTAGTAAAGACTACTGAAAATGGTCAGCACTATTGGGCATATGGTGGCGATTTCGGTGACGAGATTAATGACAAGAACTTTTGTATCAACGGCCTAATTTGGCCAGATCGCACCCCGCATCCTGCCATGTGGGAGTGCCTGAAACTCTTTCAACCCTTTGAAGTAAAGCCTGTTGATCTTGCCAATGGCTGCTTCGAACTGTTCAACCGCCGTTACTTTACTACGCTAGACGATGTGCAGTTTGAGTGTAAATGGCAAGGGTTAGTCGGGCATGTCACAACATCCATTACCATGCCTTCGGTTGGGCCGCGCGAGCGAGTTCGCTTTCAAGTTGATGTCCCTGATACGACAGGCCATGTATTGCACATCTCGGCGCAAACAACTGATGATAAGCGTTTAGTCGGCTGGGAAGAATTCCAACTACAGCCAATCGTGCCCCAGCTAGATCCAATTGATGAAATCGCACTTGAAGGCCTGCACCCCGTTGAAAGAGCCAGCATTATGGCAGGCGGCCTTGTCAGTCGAATTTCGCAAGGGCAGTTCAGTATTGGCCCATTGAAACATACCCTCTATCCACAAATTTGGCGCGCCCCGACAGACAACGACGGATATGTGTTTGAGCCCGAACGCGAAGACAAATTTCTATTCCATTGGCAGAAAGCCGGTATTCCGTATGTGGGGACACAGCCCTTACAGACTTGGCATGATCTAGATCAACACGCACTATGTGTTAGCGTACATGAACCCGCAGGGATTGCTCTTAAGCAGCGCATCACCCCGATTGATGATGGACTTCGCATCGACACACGCATAGATGTTGATGCCTCCTTACCGTCGCTACCGCGCATAGGGTTGCAATATAGCTTCGACCAGTCTGAACTCACGCATGTGACTTGGTTTGGCCGCGGCCCGCATGAAAACTATATTGACCGTAATGCTGGTGCTGCATTGGGTTGTTACGACACTAGCGTCGCATCATTTCATGTGCCGTACATCATGCCGCAGAGCAATGGTAATCGCACAGAAACATCTTGGGTGCTACTACATGAATCTGCAACGTCGTATCAGGGTATCTTACTTGTCATGCTTCAACCAATGGAATTCTCAGTAAGCCCGTACACTGAAGCTGAACTAACAAGTGCCATGCACACGTCTGCGTTGCCTGAGCCAAGTAAAACGGGATATTTGAACCTTGATCTAAAGCAAATGGGGCTTGGTGGCGCAAGTTGTGGACCCGGAACACTGCCTGCATATTTGGTAAATCCAGGACGACATCAGTTTAGTGTTCTAGCATTTGAAATAAAGACTCTGTTAGCGCTAAACCAGCGCCTAAAAACGCTTTTCTAACCCGATCTCAAGCTAGATTAAGATCACTGAGTTCTTTAAGATAACGCTTGTTTGATTGGCGTTACAGGTTGCGTTATAAGTCTGTTATAAGCTTAAAACATGGGTAAACAAGCGCGATCCACTCGGGTACAATCGCGCCATGTCTATCTCATTTAGTCGCTGGTTACAAGAGAAATATGAAGAGTGGCAAAAGCAGCGCGACCATGGAAAGTCCGCCAGCCACTTTGCAGATCACCTCAACACAAGTGGCGCTAACCTAAGCCGCTGGATGAACGGGAAAGTTGTGCCTGCTGGTCGTCACGTCGACAACTTAGCAGAAACCTTAGGACCAGAAGTTTATGATGTTCTTGGGTTACTCCGACCTGATCCAACCTTGCGTCAGATTGTTGGCAAATGGCATACGCTAAGTCCTTCACAGCAAAAGGAATTAGCCGCCGAAGTTGAGGCAATGAGCAGCATTCATTCAGGACAATTGGCAAACTAATCTTCTTGAGCCAACCAGCCGAAAAACCTATATATAGTTCCAAATTTGTCACTGAATGCAAAACGGGGTGTTATGAGCACCCCGTTTTGGCTTAAGCCTGAAGGTATTACTATGCAGCGTCTAACGCTGCCTTTTGCGCGTCGATGAGTTCTGCAATGCCGTGCTCAGCAAAGTCCAACATCTTGTTGAGTTGCGCCCGTGAAAACGTTTGGCCTTCTGCAGTCCCCTGCACTTCAATCAAACGACCGTTGCTTGTCATCACAATGTTGGCATCCACGTCTGCTTTTGAGTCTTCGCTATAGCAAAGGTCTAGCAACACATTTCCATTCACAACGCCAACGCTAATTGCCGCCATGGGATTGCTTAATACCTTAGCAGGCATACGACGCTCAGCGATCGCTTTTTTCATCGCTAAGGCTGCGGCAACATAGCCACCTGTAATGGAAGCCGTTCGTGTGCCGCCATCCGCTTGGAGCACATCACAATCAACAATGCACATTCGTTCGCCCATTGCGTGCAGATCAAATGCAGCACGTAAACTGCGCCCCACTAAACGCTTTATTTCTTGCGTGCGGCCAGATAACCCAGATGTTTCACGCCGTGTGCGAGTATGGGTCGAGCGCGGCAACATTGAATACTCAGCGGTAATCCACCCTTTGCCAGTATCTTTCATCCAGCGCGGTACAGTTTCTTCCAAGGTTGCATTACAAAGCACCCGTGTGTTCCCCATTTCAATTAACACGGACCCTTCTGGGTAATCTACAAAATGTGGTGTAATTTTGACAGGGCGAATTTGGTGTGGCTGACGACCATCGATACGTTGCATAAATAACTGAACTCCTAAAATGTGGTTATTTTACTGCACACGAATTGTTTTAATTTTCAAATAGCATTCAGACGACATCTGTGCTATCTTATTATGGGTTTTAAGAAAGCGTTGTTTGATTACTATTTGTTACTCCCCGCTTTTACGCACTAACCTACGTGTTTCGCAACAAGACTAAAAATAAATGAAATGTTTGCCTGCGAAACATTCAGTAGAAACCAACGTTTCCACTAAATTTAGTGCGGACTATTTTTTGGTTTCTACATGACGTATAAACAATTTGCGCCTTATTCATAGCGTGTTGTTAGTGTTGTCCCACTACAAAATTGTTTGACATACAAAAGACTTAGGTACAGAGGCTTACTCTAGAATGGAATTGCATGACAGATTTCGCGGCGCACTGCTAGGCTTAGCAGTCGGGGATGCATTGGGCGCGGCGATCGAATTCAAAGAACCAGGCACATTTGAACCAGTCACTGGAATGCGCGGTGGTGGACCTTTTGGTCTTGAAGCCGGCTACTGGACAGACGACACGTCCATGGCGCTTTGCATGGCTGAAAGTTTGATTGAAAAACAACGGTTTGACGCTGTAGATCAACTCAATCGCTATGTACGTTGGTATCAAGACGGACACCTTAGCAGCACCGGCGCAATGTTTGACATTGGTACAGTCACCAAGTCTTCACTGGAAAAGTTTCTTGAAGTGCATACCCCTTATTGTGGCCCAACTGATCCAAATACCGCTGGTAATGGCTCTTTAATGCGCCTTTGCCCAGTGCCAATGTATTTCGTCAACAATGCAGCCAAGGCGCTGGTGCTATGCGGCAACAGTTCACGCACAACGCATGCCGCCCCAGCATCTGTAGATGCCTGTCGTTACTTCGGCGCTCTACTCTTTGGGGCATTCCACGAAGTCGAGAAAGAAAAACTGCTAAGTGACCACTACTGCCCCAAGGCTGGATATTGGAAACAACACCCCTTAATGCCTGACGTCGATGCAATTGCATCTGGCAGCTATAAAGGGATGGAACCACCAGAGGTTAAGAGCTCTGGTTATGTAGTGGATACGCTAACCGCTGTCTTGTGGGCGTTCAACACCACAGACAATTTCAAAGACGGCATGCTGAAAGCGGTCAACTTAGGCAATGATGCTGACACGGTCGGTGCAGTCTATGGCCAGCTTGCAGGAGCATATTATGGCGAAAGCGATATTCCAACCGAATGGCTTGAAACACTCGCGCACCGCGAAATGATTGAAGGCTACTGTGACAAACTCTTTGAATTGTCACGGAGCGTCAAGTAACAGCAAGCGGTTGCGGCCAATTGGGATCAAGAAATTTCTGGATTTCAATCAGATAGCCGTCTGGGTCGCGCAAAAAACAATGATAGATGTTGTACGTAGAATTCTGCTGAGCAGGCTTCTCAAGTAAAACATTCTGACTAATCAGATAGTCAGCCCAATGATCGACATCATCAGAAACTAAGGTCAAGATAATGCCTTCGCGGTTTGCGAGGGCATTTTTTGTTTCACAAAGACCTAAATAGCTATCACCTGCTACGCGGAATATTCGGCAAGTTCCCTGATCTAACACTAGCGCCAACCCCAGTATTTCCTGATAAAAATTGGCAGACTTGGCTAAGTCTGTCACATAAATGAATGTAACGCCTTGAACAAAACATGAGGGTCGCATTTGTTGATTTCCTTCCGTAGCAAAAAGCGCACCCAGAAGGTGCGCTCTTTTCAGTTTATTCAATTGTACCGACATCAACCAAACCGTTATGTGCTACGGGCAAGGAATGAAGTGATTGAACACGTGTGTCGCTTGTTGTCCATCTCCACTTTCAACTGTGAAAGCAAATGAGTACGCTTGATTGCAGTCTGCTAACACGTCAAATTCAATCTCGCCATGGTCACCGTCAGCGCGAGACGCAATGTGCGCATTGCGGGCAACAACCGGAACGTTATTGACCTTGATGCTGTGCGCGCCTTCTCCACCAACAATATCTGCTCGGAAGGTGACACAAGCCTCCGCGCTACCACTACTATATCCACGATGATAATGCACGTGCGCGACACGCACTGACTCCACTGCCATTGGCCCTGACAATGTGCTAAGCACATTCGCCAAAGAGACTGACATTGAGCCACAGCTTAGAACGACTGAGCCGGGTGCAACTAACATATTGCTACCTGAAGAACTGGCTGTCACCACAGTCAAGGACTGTGAAGACTGACTAGCCGGAGTTGGCTGCGCCGTTGGCAACTCTACTCCTAACACTTCATTTTCTACAGCATTTTCAGTTTCCACGGCACTGGTCACCACTTCAGCTGCACCGGACGCCCGATCTACATCGAACGTTGACGCAAAATCAATTGTGGCTCCATTAGTGGAAACTTCAACTCCGTCTGGAAGAGGGAGTACTGCTGGGATAACATAGACAACGCCATTTGCAGTTTCAATCATTTCCAACACATTGATCGGCACACCATTGACCGTGCCGTTTGGACCGGCCACGTTCACAATGAGGCTACCACCGCCATAAGTTGGAATTGCGCTTACGGAGCTCAACGCTGCCATGTCATACCGTTCCGGCACAATATGGTGTTGAACCATAGTGTTCATAAACGCAAGATCATTCAACAAATCACCACGTGCACTTGATGACAATTGTTGGAATGCTGCATTCGTTGGGACAAATACGGAGTATCGTCCGACATAATCTAAATCATCTAGCAATTCCGCTGTGCGGGCTGCAATAAGGAACGTTGACAACCGCGAGTCGCCTGCAATGACGTCCGCAATGGAATCGCCGCCTGCATAGTGAACGCCCGGAATAATCAACGTTTCGCCGGGAATTAGCACATTAGGACGAAAGATGAGTTGCGGGTTCGCGCCAATAATGACACTTGGGTGCATCCCAAACCGGCGTCCGAGGTGTGATAAATTGTCACCCGGTTGCACTTCATATTCAGTTGTTCCGTTCTGCGCACTTTGCTCCACCGGGGCTGCTAACACCGGTGTAGCAAACATTGCTACTAGTACTACCAAGAGCACACTTATCTGTCGCTTCATTTTAGTAAGCAATCTCATAACTACCTTCGCATTCTCGTAACAGGGTTGAATACTCAAGCAATTCGCCTACAAATACGTGTCACGCCATTGACATAACATACAGTTAGATCGCTTTACTCATCCACTGCCCAATAACCTCTCTGTTCAGAGCGTTGTCTAGGCTATCGCTATTGAAAATGAGTAACCTTGCTAATGTCTCTCTCTGCTGAACATATTCAGCAACATCAGCAATCAACTATTGACCATTCGCAGACAATTGAGAACCAGACGCCTCTCTACGTCACGTCACACTGTCAACAAACGCCATGTGCATGCTATTTCGCTTGACGTTACAAGCATTTTGCAGATCGAAAAAGCAGAAGTATTTACGCAGGCCAAATTGTCATTAGCGATGACTTGACTTAGACCCTCTCTCGGCAATTGAGATTGCCGCATCTAAACCTTTAACGTTGCGTAAGCTACTCCAGTTTGTGTCGCAGGTCATTATAAGGACAGAACTTTAGCAAAGGTGTTATAAGTTTGTTATAAAACGTTTGTGTGAAGTGGTCCGAGGCTGTTAAAAAGCAAAAGGCCCGCTTCAGTCGAAACGCGCCTTTCCGGGGTCAGAAGACCTCAGTACATCATAGTCCACTGCCCAGTAACTTTTCACTGTGGAACATTTCTAAGTTACCGCTATTGAAAACTGTCCCGTTGCCCATCTCAGCGTCAACGCCTCTCTCGGTAAACCCGCAGTTGCGCCTCGACCCACTACAACATTGATGATGCCGCGAAAGTATAACGAAAAATATTACACGAGGTGTTATAAGTCCGTTATAAAAGCGCAACTCGTGACTTGCAGTGGCATAACTTGTCTTGCAAATAGAGGTACTCCCTATCTGAATTACTTAGTATCTCGTATAATAAGAACACACGTTCTGAGACATGAGTATAAATATTCAAGACTTGACCTTACAAATTCAAGATGCGGGCGCAGCAATTGCGGGTCGCATTAACAGTCAAGGCAAGTTGATTCCCGCTGCATTAGCGCAGCTTCAAGTCGTCGATAACACCAAAGATCTGCACGCAAAAGTCGAAAAGGCTGCTGCGTCTAAGACTTGGACTGGCGCTAAGCCCACCCGCGAACCTATTGCGGCGACATTTCCACTGCCCAGCGCCCCATCACCCAACGCCACAGTCATCGCGGTGGATGGCTCGCAGATCTATCCTGACAAGCACTCTGCGCTCCAGTATTACCTCATCAACATTGGGGCGTTCATCATTCAAATTGGCTCAGGACAAGCACCCTCCGTTGTCAAAACCACTGTGTTAGGGGCTGAGGAAAGCGATGTGATTGTTGATGGACGCATGATTACTGTTCCGCTTGTCAATCTACGACGGACAGTGGCAGAAATGGAAGGGCTGACCGAACTCTCGTTAGAAGTCGAGTCGAGTCAGGACACAGCTGTCATCAGTCTAATTGATGGTCCAATTGCGCTGCGGACACAGGGTGAAGGCATTTCAAAGCGGGAGACAGACCATCTCTATAATCGGCATCTCAAAGCCATTGATCGCTTAGCGGCGTGTCATTGTGCCTTAGCTGGCTATGTGGACCAGCCTGGAGGCAGCAGCGTGCTCAACTTGCTGTGGCTCGCTAGCTTTGAACTAGATGAAATTGACGCCGTACTTGAAGACAATACACCTGTCTTTGGCGGCTTGTCAGACCGCGCCATGTTCCAAAAACATTTAGGCCCTGGAGAGCGTTCAGCACTATTTGAAACGATTTCCGGCTGGAATATTCCCTATCAGCAACGCCGCGCACCAGACCATCCAAATACAACGCACAGCGTTCACATTTTTTACCTGAACGTCAGTATGACCGACTCACCAGTCGTTGTACGCGTTGAGGTTCCAGAATGGGTTGCCAACAATTCAGAATTGATCAATTCCCTCCATGCTGCCTTAGTCCATCAATCGCAATATACAGCTGGATCTCACTACCCATATGCGCTAGCCCGTGCGGACGGAGAGGCTGTTATTCAATCCCAAGACCGTCAAGTGGTTGAAAACATGCTCACCCGTGAATTACTGAAACACAATATTGTGCCAAATAAATCGGCAAAACTTGCTATGAAAGGCAAAGCTCGACGCTATCAACGAAAAGGGAAACGTCGCTAATTATGACCACTGCTATTCAAATTGGGCAGTTGCTGCAAAGCTCCATCCGTGGGTTCAGTTTTGGCTGCGCAATTCCCAAACCAGAAATGCCACACTTTGGCGCATTTGTGAAAGTCCCAATCCAAAACGGAACGGCGCAAGCCATTGGCACAATCTATGACATTGTCCTAGAAGAGGATGAATTGGTGCGCCAAATTGTGGCAACGCCAGAAACACCGCCAGAAATCATTCTGGATCAGCGCCAGCGCCAAATGCCTATTGAGGTAAGCGTTTTGACTCTTGGTTACATGCAAGGCACATCTGTGCGTTCTGGGTTACCGCCTCAACCGCCGTTGACGCTAGACACCATTCGTCTCTGTGAAAACACCGAAATCGCAGCGCTCACCGATGATTTCAATTTTCTGCGCTTGATTATGCAAGCCAGCGACACTCCGGTTGATGAACTCTTGGTACGCGTATTAGAGCAGGCAGCAGCGACGCATCCAAATCCGGCGCAATATTTGCGCTTTGCAGGACAATACTTAGCGCAACTCATTGGAAATGACTTCCAACGCCTTGACACCATTCTGCGCCGCTTGGAGGCCTTGCTATGAGTGATGAACTAGACGACTTTCTGCCACGGGATGAAGACAACAACCCAATTGGCTTAGACATTGAAGCAGAAGAAGACGCAGCCCGCGTGCGGCTTGGCGTGGTTGTTGGCGGTTCACTTTCGAAAGGACTGACGGTCAAACTAGACAGCGGACTAGATGCAGGCAAGACTATCGAAAATATGGCGGTTGGTCGTTATGTGGTTGCCAAAGGCCTAACTGCGCGCAAGTTCTTTTCAATTGTGACGGACATCATTCTGGATAACACCAATCCCGCAATTGAACAGACGCCTCCACCTGTCTCAAGCCCATTTTTGTCTGACATCTATCGGGCGACGATGGCGTATGGACGCGCCAATATCTCGCCGATGTTGGTGTTAGATCCGGACGACAAAGAGCCGCGACCAAACAAAACAATTCCAGCCCACTTTTCGCCTGTATTTGAAGCGACCGAAGATGATGTCAATCAAGTTTTTGGCGAAGAAGATGACGATCATTTCTATATCGGCTCACCGTTAGATATGGACGAAGTCAAAGTCAATTTGAACCTAGATCGCTTTGTTGAGCGGTCTTCGGGGGTATTTGGGAAGTCAGGGACCGGGAAATCTTTTATTACGCGAACGCTCCTAGCAGCAGTCATTGCCAAGCAAAAAGCATCTTGTCTGATCTTTGACATGCACAGTGACTATGGCTGGGAAATTACGAATGAACGTGGCAAGACTTGGAAAGGGCTAACTCAGATCCTTGGCAACAACCGTCCACATATCTATACGCTGGATAAGAAAACGTCGTTGGCGCGCAATAATCGCATCTCAGGGGAATTGCAAATTCAATACTCCGACATTGAGCCGGCAGATGTTGAAATGCTTAGCAGCATGCTCAATCTGTCCGACGTCCAAACTGGTGCACTGTACTATTTGCATCGCAAGTTGGGCAAACAATGGGTTGCAAAATTGCTAGACGAAAATGGCAGCCCCGAAATCGATGAAATTATTGATGAAGGTATGCTCGTCAAAGGCACATTGAGCGCTATTCAACGTAAGTTTGAGCTGTTCCGCCGCATGGATTTCCTCGTGCCACAGGCCAGCAATAACGTCGTTGGCGAGATCTTTGAAAAGTTACAGCGCGGGACGAGTATTGTGCTCGAATTTGGGAAGCATGGCGACAATTTACCTGCTTACATGCTCGTGGCAAATTATTTGACGCGCCGCGTCCACGCGCGCTATGTACAAGCCAAAAACGATGCCGTTGGCAGTAAAGACGCTCAACCTAAGCCATTGATGATTGTCATTGAAGAAGCGCATAAATTCTTGGACCCAGAAATTGCCAAGCATACTATTTTTGGCACAATCGCACGCGAGTTGCGTAAATACAACGTCACGCTCTTGGTCGTGGATCAACGCCCTAGCGGAATTGATGACGAAGTCATGAGCCAAATTGGCACGCGCGTAACCGCCTTGCTAGACAATGAAGCGGACATTCGGGCCGTCTTTTCAGGCGTTAGCGGCGCAAGCGCGTTGCGGGAAGTTCTGGCACGCTTAGACACGCAGCAACAGGCCCTCATCTTGGGACATGCAGTGCCAATGCCAGTTGTCATCCGCACGCGTGATTATGACGAAAATCTCTATAAAGCTGTTGGATTTTTAGATGAAGAAGAAGTCGCAGAAAAAACAAAATCTGCGATTGACGATCTTTGGTAAATTGCAACCCTATAAGCAGAAACATTGGCTAAAGAGACATAGTCTTTTCTACATCTTTAGCTAAACTTACTGAATTCGATTCCAACTTCAGCCCGATTTCTGCTATATTTGTAAAACCATGCTTGCGCCTTCCTTAGCATTGGTTATTTTGCTGATTCTGTCAGCTAGCCTCTGTCTCTTCTTCGCAGTTTTTGCCTTTACGCGATCTGGAAAACCAGGTTCGCAGACCTTCACTTTGCTTACCCTAGCATGCGCGATCTGGTGTTTAGGGTACGCCTTAGAAATCTATAACGATAATCTATCTGCGAAGCTATTTTGGGTCTCTGTGCAGTACCTTGGAATTGCAACGGTGCCTACAATGTGGCTGGCTTTTGCTGCCGAATACGCAAGCTATGAGCCATTTCTCAAAAAGCGCAATCGTAATATTGGTTTACTTCTCATTATTCCGGCAATTACAGTCGGTCTAATCTTCACCAATCGTTATCACAATCTAATCTGGGAAGAGTTCCAGCTTGTTGAATTTCCACAGTTCTCGCTAATTGAAGTCATTAGCTATGGCAGTTGGTTCAACGTGAACGCAGCCTACAGCTACATTCTGCTGCTAATCGGCTCAATTATGCTAGTGCGAAAGCTGTTCCGCGGTCGACGCACAACGTACACTTGGCAAATTATCTTTATTGTCTTAGGGGTTCTAGTGCCTTGGGCGTCCAATGCACTGTATCTTACTGGGCTGAGCCCATTTGGCCTTATTGATCCGTCTCCATTTGCATTTACGCTAACGGCATTTTTTCTAGCACTCGGTGTCTTCTGGTTCGGGCTGTTAGACGTGGTGCCAATTGCGCGGCAAGCAGTGTTAGATCGTTTAGAAAGTGCAGTTGTTGTGCTAGATCCTGAGCTACGCATTGTTGAGCTCAATCCAGCGGCGCGCCAGATGCTGAATATTCAAAACAAAGGCTATTTTGGACAAGCGGCAGGGGAGCTTCTCAATAACTACCCACAGTTGTTGCAAGCGCTGAAGCAAGACGAACCGCGCCAAATGCAAGTTGCACTTGAGATCCAGTCTGATTCACGGACCACTGAAATGCGAGAGTATGACTTCTCGTATTCGTATGTGTACAGTGCCAAAGATAACGAAACCCGCATTGGCTCAATCATGGTGTTCCATGACATCACTGAATTACGCCGCACTGCGCGCCAGTTGGAATATGCCAACGAAAAGCTAGAAGCTAACGTGCAAGCCCGCACGGCTGAACTCGCATCGGTCAACCAAGAGTTGGAACTAGAGCGGCACAGCCTTGCAAAACGGGTTGATGACCGCACCCTAGAACTTGCCAACGTCAACAATCAGTTGCAAAGTGCGCTTCTTGCAAAAGATCAATTTTTGGCAAATATGGGCCATGAACTTCGGACACCACTCAATGCAATTTTGGGGATGTCGGAGTCGTTGGACGCTGACATCTATGGTACGCTCACAAATGAACAGCGTAACTCCGTCAATCTGATCTATCAAAGTGGTAGTGCCCTGCTAGATCTCATCAATGTCATCTTAGACATTACCCGAAGCGACACGCGTGAGCTTGAGATCTATCCTGACGAATTCATTGTTGATGGTATCTGTAAAGCTGCATTACAGGTGATTTCAGAGCCAGCCAAAGAGAAATCAATTCGGGTTAAGTATTCGCCAGCGCCGGAGATCACATCAATCTATGCCGATGAACAACGCCTCCGTCAAATGCTGCTCATTTTGCTGAACAATGCGGTGAAATTTACGCCAGTCAACGGTCGAATTGGGTTGAAGACCAGTTTGAACCGCAACACGTCCGAAATCCATTTCATGGTTGGGGATACTGGGCCTGGAATTCCGTTTGAAGACCAAAAGCGCCTCTTTCAACCTTTTGTACAGCTAGATGCTGGGCTAGATCGCAAACATGACGGTTCAGGGCTTGGCCTAGCGCTTGTCAAACGTCTCGCTGAATTACATCAGGGTCGGGTCACTTTACAAAGTGTGCCTGGCAAAGGGTCTCAATTCACAATTACACTACCAGCACGGTATGACACAACCATTGGAACAGGCCCAATGGACACCACCAATTCGCTGATCCACACCACGCGCCCTATTTCAAATCCAGTCTCCACGGGCCATACCAAGTAATTGCCAACAGCAGTTTCATTTTCAAAATATCACGCATTGGGCAACGCTTATATTGTTGTTCCTGCTGCGCATATTTCTGGCCACTCGCTTGCAAGTGCAGCACAAATGCTTTGCGATCCTGCCTACGGTATTGGCAGTGATGGCGTACTTTTTGACTTTGGCCTCACATCACACAAGACACAGCACGTACGAATATTCAATCCAGATGGTAGCGAAGCTGAGTCAAGCGGCAATGGATTACGAATTTTCGCCACCTACCTGTTTGAACAAACGCCACAAACAACTCCGCTCAGCATTGAAACACTCACTAAGAGACATACGGCGCAGGTTGTACATGACAAGATCCTAGTCTCTATGGGGCCAGCAAAAGTTGGGGCACAAATCGAATACTTACAAAGCGCGGACTATGGTGTCGTCGAATTTATGACAGTAGACATGGGGAACCCGCACTGCGTTGTGCTGAATCAGCCGGTTAATGCAATGGTTGCAAAACAGTTAGGATCTGAAATCGAAACAAACCAAAGATTTCCAAATCGCACTAACGTACAGCTATTGAACGTTATAGACAAAACCACCATTCAGATTGAAATTTGGGAGCGTGGCGCTGGCTATACAAATTCATCTGGCAGCAGCAGTTGCGCCGCCGCTGCTGTATCCTATCTCCTAAAAAAGACCGATAAATACATAAACGTCATAACTAAAGGCGGCATATTAGAGGTTGATTTCAGCAAACCAAACAACACGTTCTTAACTGGCCCAGTGACTAAAATTTGCACTGGCGAAGTCCTACTAAGTTTACCTAGCTAACGTAAATTGATAGTAAAAAACTCTCTTGTATTGACAGTTAGAAATGGTTATTATTTAGTTTGTAACCAACGCGATTTTTGTCTCAAGAGCAAAAACGCATTGCAAATATGCGCCAATTTCATCGAAAAAAATATTGGGAGTAAATATATTGAGAATATCCCAAGGTGGACGTATATGGGTAGGTTATTGATCTATATTTGCAACATAGATTTGCGAATAAGGTCAGCTAGTCAACATTCTTGATTTCAGACTATAAAGACCACTTATGAATTACACAGATGCAATAACTCGTTTACAAGAGCATGCCAATCCTGCTGGGAAGATTAATGGGCACCCTCATTCAGACCGCAGTTTTGTATATGCACTCCATTGCGCAGACATTTCTAACAAACGCATCGACACTAAACCTCATATCAAAGAAATTCTGGAATGCTTAGCTGTTATTGAAGAAGCACATAACCCACAAACGGAAGATTACATAACCCGTGAACTTCCATACGAAGTGCACTATGCCATTTCGGGGATTTTGGTTGCAGGCTTCAACTACACCAATCGCTGGCAATCTCAGAATAAGTTCGAGCGTGAAACCCGCGACAGCATTATTGACCAAATGCGAGAAGTCGCATTGGCGTGGGACAACGTTCTAACAACTAGTGTTGATCTGACCCAAGTGGAGACGTTTCCAATCAACCCTTTCGTCCCTAAGGTCCAAGAATTTGTCTTGCAATAAATAGTCAGAAATAAAAACAGCGATCAAAGTTGATCGCTGTTTTTGATTCAAGACAGTTTACAGATGCGTTACGAATGCTAAGCCCCTTGGATGATGTCAGACGTTCCAGCTTTTAGCGTGTCCACCAGTTCACTAGCAAGCCCCAAGTGTTCCCAAACCGAGTTCAATGCCGCTGTCTGGTCATCACTCAGCGCGCCAACTTCCCCTTGTGACAACGCCTCAATGCCCTGTAAAGATCGCTTAATTGGCTTGTCTAGAATTTCTCCAAGTCGAAGCAACATCTCATCACGGCCTTTCTCGCCCGCAATAATTTCTTGATTGAGCAGTTCTAGCTTTTCAGCGCGAGTTTCTAGGGCTTGGAAAAGCCTTATATTGACAACCGCAGCGGATGCGTAATCACTCACTGCAGCCAACATAGTTTTATCACGGTCACCAAATGGTGCATCATCTTTCCGTGCCATTACAAGCGTGCCAACCGGCTGCTCTTTTACCATAATCGGCACAACTAGCGAGGCTTTGGCAAAACGACCCACTAAAAATTTTTCTAATCGTGGACCTTGTAATGCCAAAGGCTGTCCCGAAAGCATCACCATTGCAGACACGCCCGCATCCCACTTCTGTCCACGTTGTGGCATAAAGTTTTTAGGAAGGTCTTCGGGTAAGTTTTGTGACGTTTCGTAGCGCAGTTCTCCGGTTCGGTCATCAAGCAACAGTAACCAGCCTACGTCTGCATTTGTGACATAGAGCCCAGCACTCACTAATCGATTGAACAGCGCTTCTACGTTATTCAGATTTGTAATGCTTTTGGCAACACCAATGAGCGTAGTCAACTCTCGGACGCGTTTTTCAAGCGAAGAGTTTGCCAACTGAAGTTTGCCGGCCATCGCTTCGCTTTCACGGCGCAAACGGACGCTTTCCATTGCCCTATCTACAGCCGCAACAACCTCCGCTTCACGCAACGGTTTGGTCAAGTAGTCAACTGCGCCTAAACGGAATGCATCGAGCGCGCTTTGCTCATTGCCATCTTCTACTAGCACAATCACTGGCGCAGTTACGCCCTGTGCCTTGAATGCAGAAATAAGATCTTTCCCACTGAACCCTGAACTTTGCAAATCTGTAATTAGCAAGTCAGGTGGGAATTCGCCCAACATTTCCAAAGCACTTGCAGCCGTCTCGACCGCAGCAACGGTATACCCTGCCGGTTGCAGGGTCTCATACATGAGCAATTCTCTTGCTGCTTCGTCTTGATCTATGACAAGGATTTTTTCCGCAGATGTCAGCATATAAGCATCATAACATGGTGAATATCGCCCCGCAACATGGCGAAATCTCACACTTTTAAGAAATTATTGCGAATTTATTACCAAACTAAAACTAAATCTGAATAAAAAATCAAGCGCATCCATTTAAGATAAGGGAGCAAGTAATTTTTTAGTTGTATTGAACGATTTCAGAGGTATTTATGACTGGCAAATTTCTAACTGGTGCATTTTTTGGCGGTGCGGTTTTATGGCCCATGCTAGTAGAACAGAGCATCTTAGGATTTTATACAGCGTGTGCACTTGTCACATTCCTAATTTTTGTAGCCCTCTATGTTTCATCTGACATGGTGAACTATTTTTCTGGAATTGGAATTGTGCGACGCGCCATGACCGAAAGTATTCCATTGTTGGGCGTTCTTTTCCTGCTCCCAGTATTGGCATTCGTCATGATCTTGAGCTTTATGTTTGCGATTATCGGCGTGTTAGGACGCAATCGTGAATCTGCCCAATTGCGTTGGGCAATGCTCATTGACTGGTTCAACAGCGGTGTGGCACAACCCGCCTAGCGCATCACTTCCCAAAGCTAACGAAAAGCACTGTCTATTGATGGTGCTTTTTTATTTAAAAATCCTGTCTTGCATCTGACGTGCGAGGAGAGTACGATAATCAGAGTTAGAAATTCGTTTTAGAAAATTTACATTCATCGCAACCTATATGCGCACAACACTTCATTTCCGCAAACTGACCGCCACCTTAGCTATTTGTCTGGTGGCCTTTACCTTAGCCTTAGCCGGTTGTAAATCGGAAGATGGCAGCTACAACGGCAGCAATGAACCAGGTGTCACGGTTCCTCAGACGGAAGGCCCACCGACAGCGACACCAACTAGCCAACCCTCAGGGCTTCCCGCTACGCCAGTCAACCTAACACCACCTACCCCGCAAGGATAAATCGTCTTTGTTGAAAGTGCTTCGCGAGCAACGCTGGTTATTACTCGGCGTTAGTGTCGCTTGCGGTTTGTTGTTTTTGCTGTGGTGGCACCCCATCCAGCGGATAGATACTGTTCAGCGCCGCAATACAATCGTCTTTCACTTCAAAGATAATCATCAGCAGATCACCCAGACATTTCGAGCCAACCACAATGGGTTCAACATGGTCAAAGTTTGGGTGGCTGTTTTTGATCCTGACAAGCTCAAAGACCAAACAACCATTCTAACCGCGGCATTACTTGACCAGAACGGAATTGAAGTTGCCAGCACAGAGAAGGCAATCACAGCGCTGGGCCATAATGCCGTGCTAGAGTTTGTCTTTCCAACACAATACTTCTCTAAAAATAAACAGTATCAATTTCAACTGACTGTTGAAAACGCCCAAGACGTCGTCGGGCTCTGGGGCAGCAATTACGATAGCTACCACGAAGGCACTGCCATTGCCGACATTGACGGTGATATTCGCTTTGAAACGCGGTATCGGTTTACAGTCACCGAATTATTCAGCGGCTTACAATTATGGTTACCACGCTGGGTTTTGGTCGGTTTGGCAACAGTGCTTGGCATTATTGTGCCAGGACTAACAGTCCTACAGTTGCATCCACACTATAACGACTTAGATAGCACAACACGGCTTGCATTCGGCTTCGGCAGCGGCATTTCTGTCATTGCGCTGCTTTGGCTTGCGTTGACGCAAATCGGCCTGCGCTGGACCACCGTCAGCGCATGGGGTGTAACCTTCATCTTCATAGGCGTACTCGTTGCCGTACGTCGTCCATATTGGCGCTCAGTCAAACGCCACTCAGACTGGTCCTTACCAGACAAAGTGCTAGCCGTTCTGCTTGGACTACTGTTTGTCACCCGCATTGTAAATATTCAGCACTTGGTGTTTCCAGCCTTAGTCGACACGCCAAATCATGCACTGCTGACCCAAATTCTGCTGGATGCAGGCAATATTGCGCCAACCTTAGGCCCACAGTGGCTAGACACTCCCCTTTACTATCACATTGGAATGCATGCTGTCGTTGCCTCATTGCAGTTGCTTTTGCCCCATGTTGCGCTCACTGACATCTTTCTAATCTTCACCCAGTTATTAGTCATCGGTGCAGCGCTCGCAGCTTACGGCATGACGCGATATGTCACAAAGAACCAATGGATGGGCATTGTTGCATTGGTCTTTGTTGGCTTTGTCTCGCGCTTTCCAAATCAATTCACAGACTGGGGCCGCATTACCCAACTTGCGGGTCAAATTACGCTGCTTGTCTTAATGTGGATCGGTCTCACTTCTTTAGCGACGAAAAGGGCAAAACTGAACTTCCCAATCGTTGTAGTGATTGGCATACTTGCCGCAGGCCTAACGCTCGTTCACATTCGTGTCACTGCATTCTTTGGCGTGTTTGCGCTGGCATGTTTGCTTGTCAATTGGCGCTTTGGGTTAAACTGGATTGCTAGCGGAATGCTAACCAGCATATTGTCTGCCCCGTGGATGTATCGCATCTATAGCAATGTAGTCACGCCAGCAGAGTCAGCTCAAAAAGCGCTGTCGTCAGGGACAACCTCTTATACAAAATTCCCAACAAACTACCTTTGGGAAACTCCATTTATTGAGCAATATTGGCTCCCCATTGCAGTGCTGGGGCTGCTCCTTGCCATGTGGCATCGCAAACGTTGGGCAATGGTGATTGCTCTCTGGCTAAGCTTGCAATTTCTAGTGCTAAATTTAGACCAATTTGGGCTGCGCACCACTTGGGTAATTACGAATCACACGTTTTACATCACCCTGTTCGTACCGGCTTGTATTATGCTGGCATATGGCGTGGTCAAAGTCTTCCAAGCCAACGTAAGTGCACAGCCGTACATCATCCTGCGTCAAGTCGCACTGGGCATGCTCATTGGAGCAGTCGCACTCATTGGGTGGCATAACACAGTCAACGTCATTGAACCAGGGGCTGTCTTAGGCACCACTGCTGACCAAGAAGCAATGGACTGGATCGAGGCGAACACCACCCTTGACGATCACTTTCTAATCAATTTATGGCCTTGGTATGACAACACCATTTGGGCCGGCGCAGACGCCGGTTATTGGATTCCTGCTGTCACTGGACGTACCACCACAACTCCAACGTTTTGGTATCCGTATAACAAAGCCTATGCGCAACAAGTGTTTGAGTTTGGCACCGTTGCGTGGGCCACATCCGATGTCAACACGCCAGAATTTCTAACAGCTTTGGAAAATGAAGGGGTCACCCACGTTTATATTGGTCCCCAAGGTCAGCATTTCACCCCTAGCAAATTCCTCAATTCTGAACACTACACGCTTGAATTTACAAACGGCTTGGCATGGATCTTCAAAGTAAATTAGCGGCGAACACTGTATAATTGAAACATATGTGCGCACCTGCACAATAACACTTCAACGCAACTCCTGATTTCAACCCTCAGGTCAACCCTAAAAACAAATATGAGACAGCGGCTATTGCACGTTGCGTTAGTGGTTCGCGACTATGACGAAGCGATCGACTTTTATTGCAACACCTTAAATTTCACATTGGTTGAAGACATTTACCAACCCGAACAAGACAAGCGCTGGGTCACAGTCCGACCGCCGGGCGATCATAACGGCGCTACACTGTTGTTAGCCCGCGCCTCAAAGGCAGAGCAAGAGCCGTTTATTGGACAGCAGTCTGGCGGCCGCGTATTCCTGTTTCTACAAACCGATGACTTCTGGCGCGACTACAATGCCATGCTCGCCAAAGGCATCAAGTTCATCCGCGAGCCAAAAGTCGCTGACTATGGCACCGTTGCCGTATTCGTAGATTTATACGGTAACCAGTGGGACCTACTTGAGATCACCAAACCTGTTTATGCAAATTTCTGAATTCTCAATTGACAAAGCGTACAACACCAACCGATCTTCTGCCGCGCGTTGGATTGCCTCGCATATTCGTCGCAACATCGTGCCGTTTGGCGGTATTTTTATCGGGGCCATTTCAAATGCAGCCTTAGCAGCAGTAGTCCCGTGGTGTATTGGGGTTGCATTCAATGCAGTCGTCTTGAATGACTCGCCTGACTACACGACGGTCGGTTGGGCTGCGGCAGCGCTCCTTGGAAGTCAACTGATTCGCGCCTGTCTACAGTTCTTGCGCAACTTCTCAGCAGAAGTCGTTGGACAACGTCTAGAACGTGACATGCGGGACGAATTCTATGGTGAACTTGTTGGCAAAAGCATGACCTTTCATGACCTCAACCCTGTTGGCGACACCATGGCACGGGCAACCAATGACGTGCGTGAGATCAACTTATTGGCAAATCCTGGACTAAATCTGGTGATTGGGTCGTTCATGTTCCTCATCATGCCAATCATATTTTCACTGCGCATCCACCCGTTGCTGATGATTTTGCCAGCCGTATTCACAGTCTTGTATATCTTGGCACTGGTTCGTTATTTGCGCTCACTTGCCCCGCTGGCAGAACGCGCACGTTCCAATTTTGGACAACTCAATGCGCGACTTGCAGAAGCCATTGATGGTATTGAGATTGTCAAAGGAACAGCCCAAGAGCCAAACGAAATGGCTCTTTTCCGCGCCAATGCAACTGCCTATCGAGATGCTGTGGTGGGTCAAAGTATGGTGGAAGCTCGCTACATCCCGCTCTTGATGTTTGGGATCGCGAATGCAGTCGGCTTTTGGAGCGTGACCCGTTTGTACCAGCTTGGAGAAGTGCAAATTGGGGCCATTCCAGACTACATGCTGTTGCTAGGGTTGTTTGGTTTTCCGGTCTTTGTGTCCCTGTTTGCTTACTCCCAAGTGGCCCTTGGCGTAGCAGGCGCAAAGCGAATTCTAGAGCTTATCAACAAAGAAACGGAGTTAGATCAGAACACAGACGGGCACGACGCTGAAATTCAAGGGGCCATCACCTTTGAAAATGTCAGCTTTGGCTACGTGCCTGAAGTGCAAGTGTTGAAAGAGATAAACCTGAACATCCAACCTGGCGAGACTGTTGCAATTGTGGGCCAGACAGGGACAGGTAAAACTACCCTCGTCAAACTTGTCAACCGGATTTACGACGCAAGCAATGGTCGCATCCTCGTCGATGGTGTTGATGTGCGCGACTGGAATATGGCGTCCTTACGACAGCAAGTTTCGATTATTGAACAAGACATCTTTTTGTTCTCGCGCTCCATTGCAGACAATATTGCTTTTGGGAATCCAAATGCAACGCCAGAGATGATCCAAGACGCGGCCAAGAAAGCCCAAGCACATGACTTCATCAGCGGCTTCAAAGATGGTTACGAAACCGTGATTGGGGAACGTGGCGTCACGCTTTCCGGTGGTCAACGTCAGCGGATTGCATTAGCACGCGCATTTCTGGTCAAACCGCGCATTCTTATTTTGGATGACTCAACCAGCGCAATTGACAGCGCCACTGAAGACCAAATTCAACGGGCAATTCGCGAAGCCTCCCAAGGTCAAACGACTTTGCTGATCACACATCGGCTGTCACAAATTAGATGGGCTGACAAAATTGTAGTGCTCCGGCACGGCCAAATTGTGGCCGCTGGTAGCCATGATGACCTGATCAAAACCTCTGCTGCCTACGGCCGCATTTTCCAACGCTTTGAGGGGGAAGCCTAACCATGAGTTTCTTTGGTAACCTCAACGCAGAAGACTATGATCGTCAATATAGCGACCGCGACCTCATTCGCCGGATTGGGAGCTATATGCGCCGCGAACGCGGATTATTTGTGCGCACTGGCGTTGTTATCGCACTTACCGCAGTCGCACAGGCAATCTTGCCTATTTTGGCCGGTGAAGTTGTCGAAATCATTGAACGGGGTGAGGAAATTCCACTCACCGAATACTCGCTTTATTTCCTTGGATTAGGCGTTGGTATTTGGTGTTTGAATTACTTGCGCACAATTTGGTTTGCAAAGGCTGGTGCAAACATTGTGCTCAACATGCGCAACGACGCCTTCGAAGCAGCCCTCGAACGCGACATGTCGTTTTATGACTCGTTCTCTTCTGGCCGCATCATTTCGCGGATTACGTCAGACACTCAAGAGTTCGGGAACGTCCTCCGCTTGGTTGGCGATATTCTCAATCAAATTGCAGTGATTGTGATTTTGTTAGCAGTCTTGCTACGCATCTCACCGCTGCTTACCGTAATTTTGTTTGTGATGTGCCCTGTCATTGTGGTTGTCGCACAACAGTGGCGTAAAGCTGCCCGCCGCATCACTGGCCGCGGCTTCCGTGCGATTGGGAATGTAAACGCCGCTATCCAAGAAGCTGTTACAGGGATTAGCGTTGCGAAGAACTTCCGCCAAGAAGCCACGCTTTACGATGAATTTGACAACGTCAACAGCGACTCTTATGCCGTGAACATCAAACGTGGCACATTGTTCGCTACCATTTTCCCTGTGCTTAGCACGCTGTCTGCCACCGCCTTTGCCGCCTTCATTTGGTTTGGTGGGTTAGCCGTTGGTGCCGGATCAATTACGGCCGGGGCATGGTTTCTGTTCTTGAACACGGTAGACCGCTTCTTCTTCCCAATGATCCAAATCTCATCGTTTTGGAGTCAGTTCCAAGGTGGGCTGTCCGCATCTGAGCGCATTTTTGCCTTGATTGACGCAGAGCCAACTGTCAAGCAAACTGCGAGTGATCACCCCCCACGTCTCAAAGGCCACATCGAATTTGAAGCCGTTGACTTCCGCTACACAGAACAAGAGCGCATCTTGGATCAATTCTCACTCGACATCAAACCGGGTGAAAGTATCGCGTTAGTCGGGCACACTGGCGCGGGCAAGTCATCGCTAGCAAAGCTGATTTCACGCTTCTATGAGTTCCAAGGTGGCATCTTACGCGTCGATGGCGCTGATATTCGGAGCTTTGACTTGCAAGCCTATCGGCAACAGCTTGGCATTGTGTCACAAGTGCCATTCCTTTTCTCAGGATCCGTAGCAGACAATATCCGCTATGGATCACCAAACGCTAGTGACGCTGAGATCGAACGCGTTGCGCATCAAATTGGGAATGGCGAATGGCTAGAAACTCTACCGAATGGGCTAAACAGTGACGTTGGCGAACGCGGTGGACGGCTCTCCATGGGGCAACGCCAGTTAGTCGCACTAACGCGTGTGCTTGTACAAAATCCTGCAATTTTCATTCTGGATGAAGCCACGGCCAGTATTGATCCGTTCACGGAAACCCAAATTCAAGAGGCTTTGGATCTTGTTCTCAAAGGCCGGACGAGCATTCTAATTGCACACCGTCTTTCAACAGTTCGCAGTGCGGACCGCATTATTGTGCTGTCGCAAGGTGACATTATTGAACAAGGCAGTCACAAGCAATTGATTGAACAAGGTGGGCACTACGCTGAACTCTATAACACCTATTTTCGCCATCAATCGTTAGATTACAAGCCTTGGGAAGACGCAACTGCGGCCTAAGACACTTCAACCCACCGTGTAACGCTTAGAAAATCGAGCTGTTGCACGGTGGTATCCAACTTCACTTACTCCACGTTTCAATTGGTCTTGGCACTTCACAATCTACTAACTTTGCTATATATTCTAGTTATAGAATATTATTATGCCAGACTATAAAATAACGAACGCTGAATTTGCAATCCTAAGCCTGATTGTTGAACACTCCCGTCATGGGTATGAGATTGAACAGGTAATTGAAGAGCGTGGCATGCGCAATTGGACCGAAGTCGGTTTTTCCTCGATCTACTATTTACTCAAGAAATTGGAAAAGTCAGGCTTTGTGCAAAGCCAAACGCAAGTTGTAGCCGGTCGCGGCCCAGCTCGCAAAATCTATGAAGCGACCGAGGCAGGCAAGCAAGCGTGCCAAGCAGCAACAATTAAGGCGCTTAGCACGCCGCATCGTGCTTATCCCCCCGTACAGCTTGGACTCGCCAATTTACCGAGCCTGAGCACGGATGACGCAGTAGATGCACTGAAGCAACACCAAGCTGGACTTATAGAACGGCTGGCTGACCTCAAAGCAGCACAATCCAGCGCCCCACTGCCTACACATGTAACGATGATGTATCAGTACAGCCTTACCATCGTTACCGCCCAACTAAATTGGCTTGCTGACACCATTCAACAGTTAGAGGAGACGACAGCGTGAGCCAGGTTGAAAATTTCGTTCCATTTCCGGGCATGCATTGTGAAACTAATGCGACTGGCAATTTGCTAAAGCATGCTGGCTTCGAGCTTAGCGAGCCGATGTTATTTGGTCTGGGTGAAGGATTGAGCTATGGCATGTTCAATTTCAAAAGCATGCCAGCACCATTTATTGGCGGTCGTCCACGGCCCAATGAACTCACCGAAACCCTAGCACGCAATCTTGACCTTGAGCTAGATTTTCGAAAAACAAGCTCCAAGAAACGCGCTTGGGAAAACGTCGCCACTTTCATTGATGCCGGACAGCCCGTTGCTGTACGGGTCGATTGTTACTATCTGGACTATTTCACAACTAAAATCCATTTTGGTGGACACTATGTTGCAATGCACGGGTATGACGATGACTTTGTCTACGTCGCAGATACGTCACAGCAAGGCAGCGTGATGAAAACGGATCGTGAAAAGTTTGCCGAAGGACGCCTCTGGAAAGGTTCAATGGCACCCAATGGGCAGACTTGGACCATTACCGTTCCAAACAAATCAATGGATTGGCCAGCCGTTATTCAAGCTGCCATTGTCAACAATGCCGAGACGTATCTCAATCCGCCAATTCACAATTTAGGCGCAAAAGGAATTCGCAAAACAGCAAAAGTGCTCCCCACCTGGGTCGAAACAGTTGCGCCCAATGAGTTCTACACAATGGGAATGCTGATGGAACACGCTGGCACTGGTGGCGCCTTGTTCCGAAACTTCTACCGTGATTTCCTAACAGAAGCAATGGAACATTTGCAACACCCGAACCTTGAAGCAGCACGCGACGAAATTGCCGAAGCTGCCCCACTTTGGACGGCGGTTGCAAACGGTTTTATGGCAGTTCCTGACAATGGCATAGCATCCCTAAACAGTGTTGTGCCGCTACTGCACCAACTTGCCGACCTAGAAGAATCAGCAATGACAAAGTTGTCAACAATTAGCGCCTAGTTTCGCTACAAC
The DNA here is from genome assembly GCA_020630805.1 of Anaerolineales bacterium. Classification (GTDB taxonomy): domain Bacteria; phylum Chloroflexota; class Anaerolineae; order Anaerolineales; family UBA6668; genus JAHDIM01. Next base: position 4,580 of record JAHDIM010000002.1, on the reverse strand, counting down.
AATCACGGTGCAAGCAACAGCGCATGGACTGTAAAACACTGCAACTTTGCCACTATAAAAACCACCCTCACCTTTGCTACAATAAGGCCCGATGAGTGACATGCAAACGCCTTTGGCGGAATACCATACCTCCAGTGCCCGCATCCGATTCTGGCTGCTACTGGGGTTGTTTTTTATGTTGCTAGGCATTGGGCTTAGCTTTCTTGGCATCCTGTCTTACCGCAGCTTTGTCTACAACCAGATGCGCCCCGCAATGATCCTCGGACCTCTTGCGGCGGTCTGTGGCATTTGGGCATTGCTCAACTGGTGGTCCTGGCGCGATATTCATGTATTTGAATACCTCGAAGGGATGGTTATTCGACAAGGCAAGCGCCAAGAAACCATTGCTTGGGACGAAATTGAAGAAGTTGAACAAATGGTCAACGCGCCAACCGGCACCGAAATGCTGTATTCATACCGCATCAAGACCAAGTCCAACGGCCCTTACATCATCGACAATCGCCTACCAGGTGTCGACAAACTAGGCATCTCGATTCAAAAGCATGTCACTAATCATCAGTATCAAATCAACAAGGCGAAGTTTGAAAACGGACAACCCATTTCATTTGGCTCACTGACGCTGCGTCAAAGCGGTTTGCAAAAAGACTCGATCCAAGTGCCATGGCATGCGTTAGCGCCAGTCGCCATCAAAGACGGTTTGCTGATTATTCGACAAAAAGCAGTTGTCCAACCCTTGATGAAACTGCGGCTGAGCTCATTCCCTAACATCTACGTCTTGCTTTCCATTTTGCACGACCTCATTGGGTTTGATCAGCCAGAAGAATTGGCGGAAATGCCAGTTGCAGACCATGTGGTTAGTGACGTTGCGCCATTCCCTGAAGCTGACGTATGAAACGCGCTGTAAGCGTCAGTCTGGGCTCTAAAACCCGCGACAAGGCTGTTGAAGTCAATCTCCTTGGCGAGCAAATTCGCATCGAACGCATTGGCGTCGACGGCGATGAAGCCCTTGCCCGCAAAACGTTCTCCGAACTAGATGGCGTTGCCGATGCATTTGGCGTCGGCGGCATTGATCTCTACATCTATACCCCTTGGAAAAACTATCCGCTGCATGCCGCCCACAAATTGATTACTGGCGTCTCTAAGACCCCAGTTGTAGACGGCGGTGGTCTGCGCGAAACGCTTGAGGCACGCATTTTGAGCCACGTCGAAGCTGAAATTGGTGCTGCCATTCGAGACAAGAGCGTTTACCTTGTCAACGGAATTTCACGCTACGGGATGACCATGTCCTTTGTAGACCGTGGGTACAACTGCACCTTTGGCGATTTGATGACCGGGCTCGACATTCCAATTCCATTACACAGCATTGGCGCTGTCAACCGCGCGGCAAAGTTACTAATGCCCATTGCAGGCCGACTACCATTGAGCATTTTGTATCCGACTGGTGAGAAACAGGAAGAGATTGTGCCAAAGTATGAGCGGCACTATCAAGAGAATGCCATCGTTGCTGGAGATTGGCTGTATATCAAACGCAATATGCCGGATGATCTGTCAGGCAAGGTCATTGTCACCAATACCATCACACCCGAAGATGTGGAATTGCTGCGTCAACGCGGTGTCGCCTATCTAGTCACGGGCACCATGAGCCTTGACGGACGAACCTTTGGCACCAACATGATGGAAGCCGCGCTCATTGCACTGTCAGGAAAAGGGCGCGAACTAACGCACGCCGAACTCGATGCACTACTTGACGAACTTGGCTTTGTGCCAGAAATTGTAAAGTTGAACTGATCCATGTTAAACGCAATCATTGGCGCTGGTGGCGCGATTACTGCCGACGACCCACTGGCTGAAATTGGAACAGTCGGGCAACCCAAAGCGTTGCTGCAAATTGGCGGCAAGCGCATGGTGGACTGGGTGCTAGATGCTGTCGCAGCCAGCGAAAAAGTCAATCAGATCTTAATTGTGGGTCTAACGGAAGACCACAATCTAAATAGTCATGGCAAACCTATGCATTTCTTGCCAGACATGGGAGGACTGTTTAGCAACGCGAACAACGCAACCGCCGAATCTGGTAAGCTCAATCCAGATCAGGAACAGGTTGTTTGGGTGAGTGCAGACATTCCCATGATCTCAACCGACATGCTAGATTGGGTCATCGATCAATGTACGGATGAGCAATACGAACTGTATTACACTTTGATTGAAAAGCCGGTCATGGAAGCGCGTTTTCCAAATTCGCGCCGCACGTTTACCAAGCTCAAAAACCGCGAAGTTTGCGGTGGTGATATCAATGTCTTTGATGTCAAAGTTGCCAATGGGTTGCATCCTGCAATTTCAAAAATCACCGCCGCCCGGAAAAGCGTTCTCAAACAAGCCCGCCTAGCCGGGATTTGGCCGGCAATCTTGTTATTGACCCGCCAAATGACCACGGAGCGCGGCGAGCTTGAAATTCACAAACGGCTTGAGCTCAAAACAAAATTTGTAATCTGCCCCCATGCTGAAGTCGGCATGGATGTAGACAAACCTTATCAATATGACATTGCGCGCGACACGCTTGCGCCTACCACTTAGGAAACACTAAATTGACGTTTTTTGAACGGCTAGACAAATTTGATCAGCGTTGGGGTGACAAACTTAACGTCGCAGAAAAGCCGGGACCTATGCGGTCACTGGCTTCTTTTTTTGCCCACTCTGGCGACAGCTGGTTTATGCTGCCCGTGTTCGGTATTGTTTGGCTTGTGGGTGATGCAGAATGGAAGTTCCGCGCCGTTGTCTTTAGCATCGCTATCGTGGTGACTGCTTGTTTAGTCTTTGGCATCAAAGCAATTTTCAAGCGCCCTCGCCCAGAAGGCGATTGGGGCGAAGTGTATCGAAGGACGGACCCACATTCGTTCCCTTCGGGTCATGCCACTCGTGCTGGCTTGGTGATGCTCTTAGCTGTTTTCCTCGGACCACCTTGGTTGGCAATCGTTGGCATTATTTGGGGGCCGCTTGTCGCACTGGCACGCGTTGCCATGAATGTGCACTACGTCAGCGACATTATGGTTGGATTTGTGTTTGGACTGGTACTAGCAACTGGGATTGGATTACTGGTATTATAGATTTACAGCACAAACAAAACGACTATTCCAAAAACAGCAAAAGTCCTAAACAAGCTGTTTACTCTTACTCCACAATAGCTTAGGTGACCAGTTGGAACCTGAATACAGCGAAGACGATATTCGCGCCTACGCGGACGTCACTCAACCTCAATACGCGGCATACGAATCAATTAGCGAGCACGATGCAGATTTCGACGAATTCTTAGACGACGAATTTGCGCCACCGCCTGCGCCGCCTAAACGTCGCAATCTCTTTACTGAACCGGCTGTGATCGTCAGTCTGATTGGCGCCCTGCTTATTCTATGCAGTTGCCTAGTTGGCACTTATGTGTTTTTAGAAAGCCCTAACGGTCAACGGTTCTTCCGCAACTTAGCGCTAAGTGAGCCAACCGCCGTCTTAATTCCGACGCAAGCGCCAACACAAACAATTCCAAATCTCAGCGTGGTGGATATTGTCACCGCAACGCCGCAGCCTACATCAACGCAGGCGCTCGTCGAAGAAACAATTGCCCCACCGGATCAATTCGGTACCGCTCAACTCTCTGAAGTCAGCGGCGATGTCAGCATCTACACGGAAACATTAGGGTCACAGATCAAAGTTGAACGTGAAGTAGGGCTTGTCGTTGGTACTGAAATTCTGACCAACGAAAACAGCAGCGCCAAGCTTGAATTGTCTGATGGCTCAACCGTCCGGCTAGGCTCACAAACCAAAGTCATTATCGACAAGATGAGCATGCTGGATGGCGCTCCAGTTGTTCAATTGAAGCTTGAATTTGGCAAACTTTGGGTCGTTGTTCCTTACGAAGGTGTTCCGGGCCAATCCAGATTTACAGTCGTTATGCCAGTTGGGGTCGCTACCATTCCGTCTGGCCCCACTTATATGAGTTCAGAATGGAACTCTGCAAGCGAACTGGCGATTGTGACGTGTTTGTTTGGCGACAATTGTTTATATCAGAACGAAAACGGCGGGGTTACACTTGCCGCGCAACAACAAACCGAATCTGAAAATGGTGGCGCACCAGGAGCGCCACGCCCGATTGAAGGCGTCGAGCAAATTGCATGGGCCAATAACGTGGTTGAAGTCATCACGCTGACGCCACCTGCCACAGCAACGTTGCCTGCAACGGCGACACCTGAAGCAACAGCTACGGAAGAAGCCACGGCAACATCTGAAGCAACAGAAACCGAGCTAGCGCCAACGCCAGATGAAACTGACATTGCCAATGGGACGCCTGGCGTCACCATCACCGCAGTGGTTCAAGAAACGCCAACTGAAGCAGAACCGACCCCAAACGAAACCGATGTCGCCAACGGCACGCCTGGGGTCACCTTGACTGCAACGTCTGAAGCCACAGCAACGGAAACACCAGACCCGAACGCAACGGCAACAGAGACACCGGATCCAAATGCAACGGCAACAGAAACACCAACGCCAGATCCGAATGCTACAGAAACGGCAACCGCAGAAGCAACCGCAAC
>JAHDIM010000081.1 GCA_020630805.1 Anaerolineales bacterium | reverse complement strand
TCGTGATCTTGAGTAGATCCGCACGTGATCTGCCGTGGAAGACGGTCGTTTGGGATGCAAAAACCCAAGGTGACTGGAGCGCTGAAATCGATGGGGCTGATGTGGTCATCAACCTTGCTGGGCGCAGCGTGAACTGTCGTTTCACAGAAGAAAACAAACGCCAGATTTTGCAATCGCGTACAGAATCGACTACGGCGGTTGGGACAGCAATCCAAAATGCTGCCGTCCCCCCTAAGCTTTGGCTCCAAGCTAGCACCGCCACAATTTACTCACACCGGTTTGATGCCCCGAATGATGAAGAAAACGGGATTATTGGTGATGACCATAATCCTGACATTGATCCACGCTGGGCCTTCAGTGTCAAAGTTGGCAAAGACTGGGAAGCTGCCGCGACTCAGTTCGAATTACCACAGACGCGCTTAGCGTTATTGCGCATTAGCTTAGTCATGCATGCCGATAAAGACAGCGTGTTTGATGTCTTGTGTGGCCTAACGCGCAAAGGCTTGGGTGGGCGTAATGGCAACGGCAAACAATATGTCTCTTGGATCCATGGTCAAGATTTTGTGCGCGCGCTTGATTTTCTCATTGAGACTGACACCCTGAGCGGTGCTATCAATTTGGTGTCGCCAAAGCCGCTGCCAAACAAAGACTTTATGCGTGTCTTTCGGAGCACGTTAGGTGTGCCAATTGGTTTGCCTGCAACGAAATGGATGTTAGAAATCGGGGCGTGGTTTATGCGGACAGAAACGGAGCTGTTATTGAAAAGCAGGTATATGGTGCCTAAGCGTTTGCTGGATGCAGGATTTACCTTTGACTATCCACGTTGGCCTGAAGCGTGTGAGGATTTAGCCCAAAACATGTAGGGGCGAATCGCATACATTAGCTCCAGCAAATGAAGCAGTAACTTAACCGACTGAAAGTTACCTCTAACTGCGCATTTACTCGCTATCGTTGTCGTAATCGCGTTCGTAATCGATCAGTGATGGCACATTTGCAACTGTATGTTGAAATTCAATCAGATAGAGGTGCAAAATGATAGTTACTCAAAGTCTTATCGATTACGATTACGAACACGATAGCGATTACGAGACATGGCATAGTAATTGTTAATCACATCACAAACTGCATCTACGAATCTTTTCCACAGCTTCGGTTATCCTGACCAGAATTGCGCAGTCAACACCTCATAAAAACCTACAATTTTCAGTTTCAAGGTGGGTGCGTTACACTGATAGACCGTGTCAACGTCACCGATTCTTCCGTGGCCAAGTTCGCGTAAGTTGCGTCCTTGGCAACAAGCCGCTTTTGATGGCTGGAGTTCTGCTACACAGCAGAATTTTTGCGTTGAAGCAACGCCTGGTGCTGGGAAGACAACGTTTGCGTTGAAGTGTGCGCACACGGTGCTCAAAGCGCAGACCGTGCGACACGTGATTATTGTCTGCCCGACCGAACACCTCAAAGTACAGTGGATGAAAGCGGCGCACGGCGTCAGCATCCAGCTGGAACCGCGCTGGGACGGACAAGCCTGGATCGCGAGTGACATGCACGGCATCGCGATTACGTATGCGCAGGCGGCACGCCGGCCTCAGTCCTTGGCAAAAATTTGTCGTCAAACGCCAACGTTAGTCATCTTTGATGAAATTCACCACGCGGGGAGTAACCTAGCGTGGGGCGATGGTCTCGAAGTCGCGTTTGCTTCGGCAAAACAACGGTTGCTCATTACCGGTACGCCATTCCGCAGTGACGATAATCAGATTCCCTATATTGAATATCATGACAACATTGGGCATAGCGATATTGTTTATGGCTACGCCGAAGCGCTACGCGACAACGTCGTGCGGCCAGTGGTGTTCCACACCTTCGATGGGCAATTTGCATGGCAAGGCAAGCATCAAGGCTACAGTGTCAATGCGGCCACGCGCTTAGATGCAGTTGAGTCTGCAAATCGGATGCGGGTGGCGTTGGGCGCGAATGGCGGTTGGGTGCAGACAGTGCTCAATGAAGCGCATCAGAAGCTGACGCAGGTGCGCGCTGGCGAACACCAAGATGCCGGTGGTCTGGTCATTACCAAAGACAAAGAACACGCGCGTGATGTTGCCAAAGTGCTGCATCGGATTACGGGCACTGAGCCAGTGATTGTGCTGTCTGACAGTAACAAAGCCTCGCAGCGCATCAAGCAGTTTGCGAATTCATCACAGCAGTGGATTGTGGCGGTCAAGATGGTCAGTGAAGGCGTGGATATTCCGCGGCTCAGGGTCTTGGTCTATGCAACCAATGTGATGACACGGATGTACTTCCGACAGTCAGTCGGGCGTATTGTGCGGATTCAGTCGCACCTGAAGCAAGATCAGCATGCGCACTTTTTTATGCTGCGGCTGCACCAGTTGTTGGAATATGCGACTGAGATTGAACTAGCCGTACAGCACATGATCGACGAGCGGGCGCGATATGTAGAGGATCGCGAAATTGAGCGCGACGAAAAGCAGCCCGAACAGCTTAGTTTTGATCTTTTCCAAACCTCTAGTGGTGAAGCGAGTGATGTCGTCTACAACGGCACGATTATCGCGCGTGACGCCTATGTTCAGGCCAGCCTCTTCCCAGATGTTGTTGAGCCAGCGGTGATTGCGTACAAGCAAAAAACGACGGCGCCATTACCAGCCTTGCAGCAGCCAGAGTCATTGGCCGTGGCCGAGCGAAAAGAGCAACTCCGCGCAACGTTACGCAACCTTGTTGGGATTTACTCGCATCGCTTTAGCGTTGAGCATCGCGATGTGTATGCGATTTTGAAACGCAAGTTTGGGAAGTCTGTTTCGAAGTGCAATGTTGAAGAATTGCAGAAGCGGATTGCTTATTTGCGGGAGATATGATCGGCTGATGGCTGATGGCTGATGGCTGATGGCTGATGGCGCGCCTTGACAAGTCAAAGCGCTACAACCAGCTAGCAAAAATTCGCGCTATTCGCCTTATTCGCGAAATTCGCGTCCCAAATGGCCTTAGTTTCTATTGACACTTTGCAATCACTACTGCTTCAACTCCTGTTCCACCTCATTTGCAGCATACAACCCCACCAAACGCGAGACAATCACAGCTGTATACAACACTCCTATTGTGGCTTGTAAGGTCGCCGCTGAACGTGCCCATTGCGAAACTGGCAGCACATCTCCGTACCCCAATGTCGTCAGCGTGGCATAGCTGTAATAGACCAATGTTTGCCACGGGAACACTGTGTCGGTGAGGTCATGAACACCATCGATAAACGCGTGCTCACCATAGTAGAACCAAGAAATGGATTCAATTGAGCCGTAAATTGGCACAAACACCCCGCCTAGTAATAAATAAACCGTGCAAGCTGCAAGCAACACATCTAAATTGACAGTGCTCGCTTCAAAGATAAAGCGGAACAAGATCACAATTAGTGCCGTTAGGAAAAATAAGTAAATCCAATAGCTCACAATAATGGCCCAGGTGAGATCTGGTCGAAAGGCATACAGCGGTCCTACTACCATCCAAATTGCTGTGGCGACAATGAATACAATCTGCAATGGTCGGTTGTACTTCACCAAAAATATCCCCGACGCAAACAAACACATATAAAACACTTGGTAGGCAAGTGCCACATACGCTGAGCCGTCATCCGAGAACGGATAGAGAAACTGCACTAAAACAGTCATGATAAGGACGTATTTGATGCGGCCTGAGAGTTGGTGAGTCATGAGGGCGGGTGAAAGTTGAGAGTTGATGAGAGAGGTTGGTGCTGACTTGATTTTTAGATCAGAGTTCAGAAAAATCACGCATTACGCATTACAGTTTCAAACTTATTTTCAGGCACATTCTTGACCGTGGTCTGTGGGTCAAAGATTTTGCCGTTCATGGCGATGTAAACCCCAGCAGGCAAGGTTTGGACGGCTGCTAAGGCAAACCCAATGTTGAAGATAGCATCCGTTTTGCGGAGGCGGGCGGGTTGCATGGCGCCGACCAAGACAATGGTTTTGTCTGTAATGCCAGCTAAGGCTTTGCCAGTTTCAACCATGGTGTCGGTGCCGTGAGTGATGATGATATGCTGTTCTGCCGTCGCGTCTACCTGCGCTCGAATTTGCATGCGGTCAGCATCTGTGAGGTCTAGGCTGTCTTTGCGCATGACTGACTCAACGCTGTAGTTGAGCGCGACATAGGACTCAGCGAAGATTTCATCGATGAGCGGTTCACCAATTTGGAACTCGCTTTTGGCATCAAAGTAGATTTTGTCGATGGTGCCACCAGTGGACAGAATTTTTATCATAATGTTTGGGTTATAACGTTACGTCGAATGGCAGCAGCGTGATCAAGACATCCGTGTCTGTAAGCGTGAGATCCGCAGGCGGTGGAGATAAAAACTTCCCGTCGCGCTTGACGGCCATCGTGAGAATATTTTTCGTCTGATGCAACTGTGTCACGCTTTGCCCGACGAGGCTAGGATGCGCTTTGACTGCCAACTGCTGCATACTGGGCGAACCTTCACGGTGGACGCCGGAAAACGAATACCACCAATTCCCCAGTTCAGGATTCAGCATATGAATTGCCATTTCTTGTCCGCTCGTTACGGATGGATTGCGGACATAATCGGCCCCGGCCAAGTACAGCTTTGACATAAATGCGGTGTTGTCAATGCGAGCCATAATGCGCACGGTCTCATTTCCGCGGCGCTTGGCTAAAGCGCGGGCGCTTACGACCACGGACAGGTTGTCACGTTCGTCTGGCAAGGCTGCTAGTACACCTTGAGCGCGTTCAATGCCCGCTCTTACTAACGAAGTGTCTTTGGTTGGGCAGTCCAGAATGTAAGCTGCGTCTAGCATGTCGGCCAGTTCGGCGACGGTGCGGTCTTCATATTCACTGAGATCGACCTCTTCAATTTCAAACACGCTTTTGAGCTTGCGTTTCAAATAGTCTGGATGTGAAAACAGCAGGGCGCGTTTGAGCTTCTCTTCATCCTCTTCAATGATGATAAATGGCTGATTGGCGAGATAAAACTCTTCTGCAATGCGGAGACCGACTAAGTCAGCACCGCAAACAATGTAATGGTCGTTCAATAAGTCGATGCGATCCATGCGACGTCTCCGTAAATAGTTTGCTCGGCGCTCGGCACGGTTTTCAATCAGGTTTGCGGCTAATGCTGAGATGGCATAACCGCCAATCCCAATGGCAATAAACGTGAAAAAAATGGCAAAAATGCGTCCCTGTGGCGTTTGTGGGCTAAGGTCGCCGTACCCAACGGTTGAAATAGTGATGACAGTAGCATAAAGCGCGTCTAAGAAGCTCCAGCCTTCTAAGCGCATGTAGGCCAATGCGCCAGTAAAGACCAATGCAATGATCAGGCTACTGACCACCCAAACATCTGAGTCGCCAATTCGGCGGGCAATGCGCCGAAAGAAATTGATCAGAATTGTCATTGCTGCGTTAGCGATCCCAAACGTCGTAGCGTTCTGCGAGAGCGGTCATAAAGGCTTCATCTGCAAATTGGTCTTCTGTCAGGGTGTTCATTTCAGCGAGGTAGTCTTCAAATCCGGCTATGCTAAAAATGGTGAGCATTTTTGCGCCTCGTTCTGAATGCGCTGCGTGCCAGACATTAACCGGAATATTGACTGTGGTGCCTGCGGTTGCAATCACAGTTTCGTCATCAAAGACAAACGTCAGTTCCCCTTCAAGAATGTAAAAAATCTCGGCCATCTTTTTATGATAGTGGCGCGGTAATTGAAAACCAGGTTGTAGCGTGTCTTCTACCAATGACATGCGTCCATCAGTAACGGCGCCGACGGTTTTGACAAAAATGTGGTCGCTTTCCCACTTATATTCAATGCCGGTACCGGCAGGGACAACTTGTTGCTTTTTCATAATCGGTTCCATGGGGAGAGTATAGCCAAAATACGCTTTGAGACAACTGTCCGTTCGGGTAGCTGTATTTAGCGGCATTCTAAGGTGTCAGATGAATCATCAGAATCTTTTATTACAACTAGATTACTGAATTGGTAGTAAGTGTTTCGCAACAAAAACTCAGAAATAAATGCGACGTTTGTTTGCGAAACCTTCAGGAAAAACCAGATCTACCTTCAAGTTTAGTCTTGAAATTTTTCTGGTTTTTACATAATCCAAGTTGCTAGTAAGTTGGATGAGGTAGAAATCATGGCTTCGTCCAAACTAATGCATGAGTAGCTACTTAGGTTAGTAATGGTATCTGTATGAAATCGATAGTCGATTTGTTCCTCAAACATCGCATGGTTCAGTTTATTCTGAACTTCATTTTTCCCCCGCTGGAAATTGATCCAAATCAAGATCCAGATGTGTCTCCAATTCTGCAGCAAGCCCGCGAACGCATTCTGATTGCTATGTTGCGTACGGCTTTTGGTCTCGGCGCAATTATTTATGCAATTGCATTGATTGGGGTTGGGATGCCGTCTGGCGTTTTTCTGATCTATACCTTCATATTGTTATTCACGGGCTATATTGCGCTGTCGCGTAAGCTTGCATTTCAGAATCGCGCTCTTTACGGTGCCATCATGTTGTTGGTCCTGTCTGTAGTTGAATTGCTCAACTTCGGGATTTCTGATGACAGTCGCCTGTACTTTATGACATTCACCATGTTTGTCCTGATCTTCAGAGGCATTCGGGCCGGTATGGGGGCAGTTGGGATTAGTGCGACGTCCATCTACCTCATTGGTCTAGCTGTATTGAATGGCGATTGGGCGGTGCCATATAGCTTTTTCAATCACGCCGATTTAAGCCACCCTGAATTGGTAACGCTCGTTGCCGATTGGACATTTGTAGCCATGTTTCTGTCGGTGTCAATCACGGCTGTGTTTAATGCAATGCAAACGGCATGGACGAGTGAACGCCGTGCCTTGCACTTGCTTCAGCAACGGACTGAACAGCTTGAAGCCTCACTGGCGCGTGAAACTCAGCTTGCAAATGCACTGCAAGTTTCATTAGACAGAGAACGCGAGCTGAGCGAAATGCGTTCACGGATTATTACGACAATTTCACATGAGTTCCGCACGCCGCTGACCATCATCAATAACGCGTTGGGGCTACTTAAGAAGTATTCAGAGCGCATGACTCCAGAAAAGAAAGAGCGTTACTTCAACCATATGTGCGACTCAACCGAGCAGTTACGCACACTCATTGAAGATGTCGAAACTGTTGGCACGGGTAGTACCATTATGAATACCATTGTGCCAGAGCGAATGCCCATGGCGCAGTTTTGTAAGCTGCTGAACCAACAGATGATTACGCAATCGCAAGCAGCAGACCGCGTCCAGGTTACGCTGCTTCCGGAGAGTGAAAATCGTGAAATCTATGCCGACATGATTGCGGTTTACAACATCATGCATCAACTGGTTGACAATGCTTTGAAGTTCAGCGATGGCAACGTGATGTTGCGTTATTCGACGAATGAAACCAATCTTCAAATTGATGTTTGTGACCAAGGAATTGGAATTCCGACAGAGGAACAGTCGCGTATTTTTGAACTGCTAGAACGCGGCACAAACGCAGAAACAATTAGCGGACTAGGTGTGGGGCTTTATATTGCGAAACAGGTCGCAAACTTGATGAACGCTAACATCTATGCGACCTCTCTAGGCGAAGGTCTAGGGAGTTGCTTTACGCTTTGTTTTCCCATTGAATCTCAAAAGGCAGACGGCATAAACCATTCGCTTTTTATTGAAACGGTTGCCTAAGACTTACCCGTATTAGTTGCGGCGTTGACAGTTGAGGCGCGGCACTACAGTCGGGCTAGTATTCACTGTGAGACCTCAATGGTATAAAGCTGAATTGCACCTTGTCCATTTTCTTCTACGGGTGCTGTCACCAACTCCCTCGCTTGCGTTCCAACATCATACATGCCAACGCTAACAGTGTAAGCGCCGTTTGGCAGGTCATCAGGGAGCTGAATTTGATGCAGATCACGTTGATATTGCCGATCTGCTAACCATTGCCACGTTGGCGACAGCCCATTATTCGGTGGACTGTCATGTTGCGCGACGAGCGTGCCGGTTGTATCTAGAATGTGAACAAAGAAAATAAGTTCTTGGTCAGTGCGTTCAATCGATTGCCAATGTAACGTGATATCAATGGTGTCGCCCGCGTTCGCCTGCTGTGGCGCATCGTAGCCTCTCAGAGCAATCTTATTGCCAAACGTTGCAAAACGCTGCTGGCCATAAATTGGCGGATCAATCTTATACACGATGATATCTGGGCCAGACTGTGTTGCTGCATTTGTAAACCGAACTACCTCGCTCAATTCTGCTAGGTAGGCCTGCCGCTCTGGCGTATTTAGGTCTTCAAGAAAGTCTTGTCTGGGACCTTTGATGCTGTTCCAAATGACGTATTCATAACCTTGGTTACGATAGTCTTCGACTGAAACATCGAAAAGGCTTTCGACAATGAGCGTGTGATAAAGCGGCGGCGCATACGGATAAATGTTGAGGTGTTTTGTGCCTTCTAGAACTACTCTGGCCCCGTCTGGCAGATTTTCAGTCATCCAATGGTTGAACAAAATGCGCGAGTCGGGCTTTTCATAGATCTCATTGAGCTGGTAGGTCCAGTGGTCCCAAAAGCGTACCGTAGGCTGGATCGAAAAGGCAATCAGTGCTAGGGCTGGCAAGAGTGTGTTTCCAGCCGGCCAAAAGGCTTCTGTTGCGGCACGCGTAGCCAAGTAAACGCCAATTACGGCAAAGATCACCACTAGCCCCACCACGACCATCCACTTTGAGACAAACACCGTGTCAAACAGTGACATGAACAGATAAAACGCGATCACAAAAAACGCGGTTGCTAAGACATTCCAATAATCAAAAAATTCAAAGGCTTTGTGCTTGATGAAGACCGCTAGGCCAGCGAGCACAAAGGCGACGGCTGTCCAAATTGTCTGCCCCAAGGTCAGGAATGCCCGCGCTTCTAAGAGGGTGAAGTTCTCCCAGAACGACTGTAGTCCAACGAGGCTCCCTCCATCAGCAGTGATGGTGCTGACCGAGTCCATTTGGTAGTCGCCACGCCCCATCTCTAAGATGTTCCATCCAAACAGCAGCCAGAGAATTACGCCAAAACAGGTGACACCCCAGACGGCGGTAAATTGCCAGCGCTGACGTGGTGATTTCCAATATATTCCCCATGCGTAAAACAACGGGAGACCTAGCAAAATGCCAGACTGATATTTCAATAAAAACGAAACCATCCCTGCCGCTAATGCCAGATAGAGGTAGCGCATCTGGCGTTGATTTGAAGCGTAATACAGCAATAGAAATACTAGGATCGTAAAAAACCACCAAGACGCATTTGGGGAAGCCCGCCGAGATTCATCCACCAATAGCGGCCAAAACGCCGTGAAATATCCAGCAAAGACTGCAGCCCAGCGTGACTTTGTAATGTTGAAGGTCAAGAGCAGCGTAATGGCAACAGACAAAACTCCTAATATGCGACTCCAAATTCGTCCAACTAAGAAGTAGTCATATGCAGGTATTTCAATGTCTTCAAACTGTTCTTGGATGAACTGTTGGCCAACCAGCATGTACAAGTACGCTGGAGGATAGCCCGTGCCATCATTTGGGGAACGTAAGGAGTCTAAGTCTCCATTGTCATAGCGAATGGCCTGTGACCATAGGAAGTAATACGCCTCGTCTGGATCTGAGTTGAAAGGCAGATCCCAATCCAAATACATGAATTGTAATGCTGTGGCGAGCCCTAAAACGGCAAGTATGCTAACCCGCCATACAAAAGTCTTGAATAATCTAATTTCGTTAGGATCATTAAGTAACTTTAACATAACGGCAGATACTATAGATGATTAGATATCTCGTCTTCATGCATTAAGAACAAAAAAGCCGGTTACGCAAAGCGTAACCGGCTTTTTTAATTACAAGCTTATCTTTAGCTTATGGCGTGTTGAGAGTCTGCCCTGGGTAAATCACATTTGGATTTTCCAGTTGCGGGTTCAAATTGAGCAACTCGCGCAGTGACGTCCCAACGCGGCGCGCAATAATGCTCAACGTATTGCCCGGTTGGACAACGTAAGTTGAGCCTCCAGAACTTGGTGCCGCCACCGGCGCTGCGGCTGGCGGCGCGGTAGGTGCTGGTTGTACAACTTCACCAGCATTTGTTGCGGGCGCTGGTGCAACCGGCGCGGGTAGGCTGGCTGAGCTGCCCGGCAAGTTGATGACCTGTCCGACAAAAATGAGATTTGGATTGGTCAAGCTTGGGTTCGCATTCAGAATTTGACCCAAGCTAAAGCCTGTTTTACGTGCGACTACACTCAAGGTATCGCCTGGTTGAATGGTATAAGTCAATCCAGCTGAAACAGGTGCACTCGGTGCGGCAGGGGCCGCAGGGGCAGCAGGTTGGGCTGGTGCGGCCGCAGGCGGAGGTGACGCTGAGCCTTGTCCGTCGCCATACACAATTTCCAAAACAGGACGGTATTGTGGGTCATCCAATTCTACTGAGTAGAAGTACTTCCCACTATGTGGTGGTGCGTCCGCGCTCCAGATTGCAAGATTCAACGGTTGCCCAGTGGCGTAGAAGTCTGCAACGGCTTTTGACACATCCAAGGTGCGTGGCAACGGTGGGTTGGCGTAATAATTTGGATAGGTCACTGGGTCAAGCGATTCAACCCAGGTGCCGTTCAAGTTTTCCAAGGCCATCGGGGCGTTGTTCCAGGTAATGGTGTTTTCATCCCAAGGCTGAGCGAGAGTGTAAGCACGGATGAACGAGCCATACGCTGCGTTGTAACCGAGACCTCCATTTCCAAATTGGTAGAACGTCATCTTAGCGGACACAATTTGTTTGCCTGCAGGTACCGGATTCAAAGGGACTTGGATGTAGTACCGTGAATAACACGGCCAGTCCACAACATCAACTTGGTTTTGAACATTGATTTGTTGGAAACCAGCGCGATTGCGATTTGGCCAACCGTTGTAAATGTCAGGGAAAGGTAGTCCCGGATTTGGATTTTCTGGCGTCCAGAAGGTTGGGTTTTCTTCGGCGTCACCACAGTTGGTATGCCCCCCAACGTGAGCATCGACCATAACGCCGCCATCGACGCCATTTTGAATGCGAACCGTTTGTGGATTGGTCACGACCGGTGCTTGGTATTGAATTTCGCCAAATGAAAGCTGACCCCACGTGGCTGGTGCATGCCCATTTAGGGCTTCTGGCCAGAAGGTCATAGCGGTGCCGCCAGTAGCCGTGTCTTTGTCATTGACGACCATCGCTAAGCCCCATTGGGTGCCATCTGCTGGTCTGCTAACGCCAAGGCTAGAAAATGGAATTTGGTAAGTGACCCACCAACCGCGATTTTCTAAACCGCTATTCGGTCCACCTTCTCCACGATAGTACGAGTGGGTGGTAAATGGCGCTGCACTTGGGACATAGTCAGACCCATTGCCCTGAAAGCCATATTGATAAAGGTCACGACGGCCCCGCACCCAGTCGTCTGGGCCAAATTGCGCCACAAATTGATGCGTAGTCGCAGAAGGACTACCACCGGTCGCGCCAGCCGTATTGATGTAGAGTGAGGCGCTATCCCAGTTTGTGAGTGGTTCTGTGCCCGGTTCTTCGTTGTACCATAGCCAGCGGTCATATACATTGACATGTACAAACAAAGTGGTGTCGTTGTAGATCATGCGCACATCAGTGAAGTTGGTTGTTTCATTGATGGTGCCGAACCAAAAGTTAGACGACAGCGAGATGGCAGGCAGATGGTACACACCATCTACAGGCAATGCTGTGTATGGCACATTAATGCGGCGTGCAGTTGGAAACGCATTGGCTGCGCTCTCACTACTTGCCTGTGGCGATTCCGCAGACGCCACGACCACAGAACTAAATGTGACTGCCAAAACAAGCAACACAAACAATGATTGTTTGCGAAAAAATAGTTGATTTAATAATTTCATTACGAACCCCATAGTTATCCAAGTTACCGTTAATTGAGACTGCTATCTGTAGGGTGGATTGCATCTCAATTCCCCATACAAGTAGACACAGCATTAACGATTGCTTGTCACTTTTTCCTGCAACATTCGTACCATGAAAAAAGGCGTACTGTAAAGCACAGTACGCCTTTTGCTTTTGAAGAGTATTCAATTGACGACTGGAAGCGTTACCTGAACGCTAGTCGACAGCTGAAGAAGTCTACTTGATTTCTACCTTACCGCCAGCTTCTTCAAGTTTCTTCTTAGCGTCTTCTGCGGTTTCCTTCGCTACACCTTCCATCAGGGTAGTTGGGGTACCTTCAGCAGCTTCCTTAGCTTCCTTCAGACCCAAGTTGGTCAAAGCGCGGATTGCCTTAATGACGTTGATCTTCTTAGGACCGTGGTCGGTCAAGACGACGTCAAATTCGGTCTTTTCTTCAGCAGCTTCAGCAGCGGCACCACCACCGCCGCCTGCAACAGCAGCGACAGCAACAGGAGCAGCAGCAGAAACGCCCCATGCTTCTTCCAATTTCTTGGTCAGTTCAGCAGCTTGCAAAATGGTCAAACCGCTAAGTTCTTCTACGATTTTATCTAAATCGGCCATGATAAATTTCCTTTATTTCAGAATTGAATTTTTTACTAAGTTTTGTTGTTGCGAAGGCAGACTATGCAGCAGCACCTTCGCCATCCTTGTCAGCATATGCGCTGAGGACCCGAGCCAGTTGACTAACACCACTGTTGAGTGCACCCGCAATTTGCGTGGCTGGAGCATTGATAACACCCAGCAAGCCAGCACGGATTTGATCGAACGATGGTAGGTCAGCCAGAGCCTTGACATCTGCCGGAGACAGCACGTTGCCGTCCATAACGCCGCCTTTGACCACAACTTGTTCGTTCTTCTTCGCGAACTCGGTGATGGTCTTCGCAACGCCTGGCATGTTGTCAAACGCAAACCCGACAACGGTAGTCCCATTCAAGAGATCTTCCGGTACGGGCATCCCAACTTCTTTCAGTGCGATGGCAGTCAGCGTATTCTTGGCAACGTGGTAAGCCCCGTTTTGCTCGCGAATGCTGTTGCGCAGTTCTTGGATCTGCGCGACTGTCATCCCATTGTTTTGCGTCAGGATAACGCCTTGGCTTTGGTTCAGGAGATCAACATATGATGCGACAAATTCTTCTTTTTTCTTTTTTGAAATTGCCAATGTGAACTCTCCATTTGTTATCTGCCCCGAAGAGCAGTCAATACACGGTATTAATGCTTAATTGTTGAATTGTGAATTGCTGAATTGTTAATGAAGTTTCGTTATTAACAATTACCTATTCAACAGCTCACCATTTAAGCAACTAAAAAAGCCTTCGCATCTGACCAGACACGAAGGCTCAAAAGACAAGCAGGGCGAATGACGGCACGTCATTCAAAAGCATATCTCTTTTCCTCGGTAGGAGATTAAGCCGCGAATAATTCGCGCCGCCTACTGTCTCTGGTCAAGAAAGACTGTTTTTATTCAGTTGATGCGCGAATTATACACGCGCAAGCCAGATTCAACTAGCCAGTTGAACCGATATCGATGCGAATAGCAGGGCCCATCGTTGTGGTGATGGTTGAGCGCTTGATATATGCACCTTTGGCTGCAGCTGGGCGGACGCGTTTGACGGTGTCAACAATTGCGGTCAAGTTTTCCAGCAAATCTGCGTCAGAGAAAGACGCTTTGCCGATTGCAGCGTGAATGTTTGCAGTCCGGTCCAAGCGTAATTCAACGCGGCCAGCTTTGGCTTCGTTGATTACACGTGGTAATTGGTCATCAGCAACTACTGTCCCAGATTTTGGACTTGGCATAAGACCGCGTGGACCCAAAATACGACCTAAGCGACCAACCTTACCCATTTGACTTGGGGTTGCGATGGCGGCATCAAAGTCAGTCCAACCACCTTGGATCTTCTTGATCATTTCATCATCAACGATGTAATCGGCACCAGCATCCAAAGCTGCTTTTGCACCGTCGCCTTCAGCAAATACCAAGACGCGCACAGTCTTACCCAACCCTTTTGGCAGAGTAACAGATGTACGAATTTGTTGATCAGCTTGACGTGGGTCAAGGGTGGTGTTGAAGTGAACTTCTACGGTAGAGTCAAAACTGGTCGTAGATGTTTCCTTTGCCAGCGTCACTCCTTCGGCGAGTGAATAATTCTTGTCGCGATCAATTTTCGCGGCAGCGGCGTTGTATTTTTTACCTCGTTTAGGCATGATAGTCCTCCTGTGGTACATGCGGTTGTCTCTGGCCGAGGAGCCGTGGATAGAGACATACCTTCCACAATTTATAAAATTTTCAATAGTCAACAGCTAATGGTCAATTGAACAATGACTGTTGAGCATTGACCAGTAACTAGTCTTTTACGACAATCCCCATTGAACGGGCGGTACCAGCAATTTGCTTCATCGCGCCTTCAATATCGACTGCGTTCAAGTCTTTCATCTTCGTTTCAGCAATTTCACGAACTTGGTCGCTTGTGACTGTACCAACCTTGGTGAGGTGAGGAACAGCTGACCCTTTGTCCAAACCAGCAGCTTTGCGAAGCATGACTGCGGCTG
>JAHDIM010000473.1 GCA_020630805.1 Anaerolineales bacterium | reverse complement strand
TGAGGTAAGACGTCGTAATTATGTTAGATATGTTAGTTCCAGTAGGATATGACACTATGATCACTCCTGAACAAGAAGCGGTGCTCCGCGATTGTTGTAAGGACGAAGACAGCTATCGGAAAGTTTCAGCAATGATGAAAGAAGCCATTGTTGAAGCGCATCTGGACCAAGATGAAACCGGGCAGCTTTATGCAGATGGGCAGTTAATTGAACTCATTGGCAAGAAGTTTCGCATTCCATTGCATACCATTGCCATGTCCGCCGAAATGCTGACTCGCTATAACGATAAGCTAACCACCCTCCGGCGTGACATGCACTTTGATCGCATCCGCCGTCAAGTGTATTTCCTGCGGGATATGGTGCAGAACATTGCCATCATCAACAGTCTCGAAACCGAGCCGTTGTTTCATCCAACGCCGTTTTATGAGCTTTGCGCCCGCTTAGAGTCAGACATTCATATGTCTGCCAGCTACAGCAGCAACGTGGTCTTCCGTTACAACGCCAATGAAACGCGTTCACTACAAGTCGATTACGAACTGATTAAGCAAGTGGCCGAGAATTTGGTGGCGAATGGCCTCAAGTTTTCAGAGGCAGACAGTCTGGTGGAAGTGACCATTCGCTGCGTCACAAACACCTGGATGATAGAAGTCCGCGACTATGGCATTGGCATCCCTCGTGCAGATCAACCGCGCGTCTTCGATCAGTTCTATCGGGGTGAGAATGTCGGTTTGCGAACAGGGATGGGGCTTGGGCTGAGCAATGCCCGCACGCTTGTCAACGGCATGGGCGGTCGCATTCAGGTCCGCAGCGAAGGACGCGACAAAGGCACCCAAGTCACCGTGGAATTGCCCATCGATATTGACACGGATTATTTAGAGTAATTGAGCGCAACTTTCAAAAGCACCTCCAACGCGAGGTGCTTTTTTATTTGTTAAACGGCCACGCCTGCCACAAAACCAGAGGCCCAAGCCCACTGAAAATTGAAGCCTCCAATGCGGCCATCCACATCGCAAAGCTCTCCCACGATGTGCAGTCCCGGACACACCTTTGACTCCAACGTTTTCAAATTTAGCGCTTTCAACGGCACGCCACCGGCAGTTACTTCGGCATAGTTGTAGCCGCGGTTGCCAGTAATTGGCAGCGGATAGCGCGTCAGTAACGTTACCAACTGTTTGCGCTGCACCTTGGTCAGTTGCGGTCCATCGATGTTGGTTTCGGCAAGCAGCGACTGCGCCAGCCGCTCTGGCAAGTGCTGACGCAAGTAAGTAATCGGCTGCGTTTTGCCAAGGGTCAGTAAGTCTTGTTCAACCGAGTCGGGCGTGTGCGTTGGTATCCAATTGACGGTCAGCGTTGTCTTTGCGTCGTTGCGCACGGCGTCAATGTAATAACGACTGATATCCAACACGCTGGGGCCAGACAAGCCAAAGTGAGTGAGCAAAGTGGAGTTGGTAAAGCTTTGCAGTCGCTTAGTCGTGCCTGACCAAAGATCCAGTGTTGCTGGCAATGTAATGCCGCTTAGCTGACACAGTGGATGGCTTTTCGGCAAATTTAGCGGCACAAGCGCGGGAAAAATAGCTTCAGTGACCGTGTGTCCTAAGTGCTGGGCCAAGGTGTACCCATGGCCGTCTGAGCCGCTTTTTGGGATGCTGCGTCCGCCGGTTGCCAGCACAACTTTGTCCGCAGTGAGAGATCCCCAGTCGCCGGAAATTATGAACTTATCCCCATGTTTTTCCACAGTCTCCACGCGCTGTGGGTGCCAACGTTGCACGCCAACCGCATCGGCTGCCGCGAGCAGGGCGTTCAAAATTGTGCGGGCGCTGTCAGTCGTAGGGAACAGTTTGCCCGTGTCTTCGCGTTTCAGCGTGACTCCTTGACTGGCGAAAAAGTCGACCGTTTTGTCCGCATCAAACCGTCGCAACACGCGATCAATTGATTTCCGAGATGACCCCGCAAACGCGCCAGAGGTGACCGTGTGATGGGTCACATTACAGCGTCCTCCCCCAGCAACCAAAATCTTCGCCCCTAGCTTCTTGGCGCCATCTAAGAGCACAATCTTGCGATCCGGGTTCGTCCGACCGGCCCAAATGGCCGTCATCAGACCCGCAGCGCCAGCCCCAATGATGGCAATGTTCACGTGAGGAGTGTTAGACATTCCCGTAGTTTAGCGTAAGGGAGGAAAGGATAGAAGATAGAAGACACGCTCCGCGCTTGAGGATAGAAAAAGGCTCGAGATTTCTCCCGAGCCTTTGCGATACTATTCAGCCATCAGCCATCAGCCATCAGCCATCAGCCATCAGCCATCAGCCATCAGC
>JAHDIM010000472.1 GCA_020630805.1 Anaerolineales bacterium | reverse complement strand
GCGTTTGGAATGATCACGCTAGAGCATTTCAGACCCGCTAAGTTGAAGGTCTTTGACGGGGCATTCGCCAGAATCAGCTGGTCGTGAAACTGGGTCAGCGCACCAAACGAGACAAAGTCCTCGCCCGGCATAATCAGGTCACTGTGAATTTCATCGGCAAAGATAATGACGTTGTGCTTGGCGCAAATTTCACCCATGCGCACTAGCTCTGCTTCCGTCCACAAGCGCCCGATGGGGTTATGCGGGTGGCTCAGAATGAACATCTTCGCTTTAGGGTCAGCACACTTGGCTTCGAAGTCTTCAAAGTCGATGCTGTAGGCGTTGTCTTTGTAGATTAGCGTATTGCGCAGAATGCCACGATCGTTGCGGTCTGGCCCATACATAAACGGATAGTAGACCGGGGGCTGGATGATGACTTTTTCATCTTCCGCTAGCAGCCCAGCAACAGCGAAGAACAGCGCCGGCACAATGCCTGCGTGTGGCAGAATCCAGTCTGGTTCACAGTGCCACCCTTGGCGGTCGCGCATCCAGTCGCAAATCGCTTCAAAATAGCTGTCCGGGGTCATGGTGTACCCAAACACCGGATGCTCTAAGCGCGCTTTGATCGCATCGATCACCACCTGCGGCGCGGCAAAGTCCATATCGGCCACCCACATTGGAATAATCGCCTGCTCGCCATGCAAACTCGGATAGGTGCGCTGCCAGCGAATAAAGGTTTCGCCTTGCTTGCGTCCATCCCATTTAGCAGAGTTGGTGTATTCACGGTTGATGATGGTATCGAATTGGGACATGGGGATCTAAGGTGTAACGTGTAATGAGTAAGGTGTTCGAGAGTTAGTATTTTTACAAATCAATGGCTGTTTATTGCGATAGCAGGTGAAGTCATTACACCTTACACTTTAGCCAATTAGCAATTCATCCCGCGCATATGTTCCCAGCACTCTCACATCTGGGGCCATTTCACGCACTTGGTTAAGGGCATTGATGCACGCTGGGTCGGCCATGTTGCCGAGGAAGTCTAGGTAGAACATGTACTCAAACGGCTTGCCGGGGGCTGGGCGTGATTCGAGCTTGGAAAGATCGATGTCACGGCTGGCAAAGGCGCCCATGGCCCAGAACAGGTTGCCGGGTTTGTTCTTTTCAAAGGAAAAGACGATAGATGTTTTTGCATCAGTCGCCAATGGGATCGCTGCTGGCTCGCGGGAGAGTTCTACAAAGCGCGTGTAATTATGCGGCGAGTCGTTGATGCCAACTTGCAAGACCTGCATGCCATAGATTTCCGCCGCCAGTTCTGGCGCAATCGCGGCAACGCTTGGGTCTTTGGCGGCATCCGTAGCAATTTCTTCGACTGCGCCTGCTGTATCAAACGCTTCAACGTGTTCAATGTTGCGTTCGTTGAGGTACTGCCGACACTGCAACAGCGCCTGATAATGCGACTTTGCCGACTTAATATCGGCCAGTGTGGCGCCCGGTTGCCCAATGAGACAGTGTTCAACGTGATGGTAACGCTCCCCCACAATGTGCAAGTCATATTCTTGCAGCAAGTCATAGGGCCGATACACAATGCCCGCGGTGGAATTTTCAATCGGAATCATTGCCCGATCAACATCCCCACTAGCGACGGCTTCGAACGCATCGACAAAGCGATCACACGGCACAGTTTTGATGGTCTGGCCTGCAAAATGCAAACGCGCTGCGGCGTCTGAATTCGCACCGAGCGCGCCTTGGAAGGAAATTCTTAGCATAACTTTTGATGGAGGGTTGAACAAGTGCGTACTGCGTAGTGCGTAGCAAAAAGGTGTTCAATAGCATTGTCCACTGAACACCCCTGCGAAACGGAATACGCAGTACGCACTACTTTTTCAACAACTCACACATTTACAGTCTTGACACAATCTCATGCGCCATTTCTTTCGTCCCCACTGACCCAGGCTTACCCCAGTTCAAGTCGATGGTCCGGACGCCGGCGGCGATAGTGCCATCCACGGCGGCTTCGACAGCGGCGGCTTCGGTTTCAAGGTTGAAGCTGTGGCGCAACATCATTGCAGCCGACAAAATCATCCCGATTGGGTTGGCAATGCCTTCGCCAGCGATGTCTGGCGCAGACCCGTGAATGGGTTCATAAATACCAGTGCCAGCACCTAGTGATGCAGACGGCAAGTTCCCCATAGAGCCAGTCAAAACAGACGCTTCATCTGTAATGATGTCACCAAACATGTTCCCAGTGACGGCAACATCAAAGTAAGCTGGCTTGGTGATGAGGTGCATTGCAGCCGCGTCTACCAACAAGTGTTCATAGGTGCAGTCTGGATAGTCTTG
>JAHDIM010000080.1 GCA_020630805.1 Anaerolineales bacterium | reverse complement strand
ACGCGGAAGTATTCCACCGTGCGGGCCAGCGCAAACGAGTTTGGCGGCACAATGCAGACATCGCCTTTGAAGTCGACCATCATGTTCGGGTCGAAGCTTTTCGGGTCAACAATGCTGTTGTTGACGTTGGTGAAAATCTTGAATTCATCGGCAACGCGGATGTCATAACCGTACGACGACACGCCATAAGAAATCACGCCCTTGCGGACTTGCGTATCGACAAACGGCTCAATCATGCCGTGTTCCAACGCCATTTTGCGGATCCAGTGATCAGGTTTTAGGCCCATAATGTTGAGAGTTGATAAGTGATAGTTGAATTAAGTGGTTAGTGATGAGTGAAGAGTGATGAATTCAGTAGGACTTTGCATTTCTAACTTAGCCATTGTCCTAAACCCAACTATCAACTCTCAACTCTCACAAATTTACATTTCAGACGGTGCCGCAACGCCCATCATAATGAGGACTTTGGCGAGACCGATGCGCGCGGCTTCCATTAGCTTCAAACGCGCCCGACTAAGGTCAGGATTGTCAGCGTCTGCCACCCGACAATCACGATAGCATGTGTGGAAGGCGGCTGCCAAGTCACGCGCATACCATACAAGATTGTGTGGCGCTTTGTCGCGCACAGCCATTTCAAGCAACTCTGGCAACACCAACAATTGTTTAATGAGCGCCAACTCACTGGGATGCTTCAGTAAACGGACATCGCCGCCGTCACGGACGAGACCAATTTCTGCGGCTTTGCGTTGTACGCTGCTCAGTCGCGCGTGCGCATACTGTACATAGAAGACCGGATTTTTGTCAGAGGTTTCCAGTGCTAGATCTAAGTCAAAGTCGAGATGACTGTTGGCGTCGCGCATCAGCATGAAGTAGCGCACAACGTCTGCGCCAACTTCATCCATCAATTCATCTAGCGTGGTGAAGCGCCCTGCGCGGGTGCTCATCTTTTCGCCCTTGACGGTCACAAACTGATTGAACAAGACATCTAGCTTGGCGTCGTCTAGACCCAAGGCGCGGATGCCAAACTTGACGTCTGGGAATTCATCTTTGTGATCAGCGCCCAGCACGTTGATGACCATGTCAAAGCCACGGTTTAGTTTGTTTTGATGATATGCAATGTCTGGCAAGCGATAGGTCGGCACGCCATTGCTGCGCACTAAGACCGGATCTTTCTCTGAGCCAAAGCTAGAGACGTTGAACCATTTGGCACCGTCTTTTTCATAGACAAAGCCTCTTTCGTCCAGTGCGGCTAGCGTGTCAAAAACAGCGTTACTTTCAAACAGTGAGTTTTCGTTGAAGAACACATCATGATGAATGTTCATGCGGGCCAACGTCGCCTTGATGCTTTTGAACATGGCTGCTTCAGCTAACGGATGAAACGCGCTGGCATCTGCATCTTTGAGACTGTCGCCATGGTCGTCCATGACCGCTTTTCCAAGGTCAGCCAGATATGCACCTTGGTAGTGGTCTTCTGGCAACTCAATGTCTTGGCCTAGCGCTTGTAAGTAGCGTACGCGCAGTGAATTCGCGAGGATATCCATCTGCTTGCCGGCATTGTTGAAGTAATACTCGCGGGTGACGGTATAGCCACAGGCTTCGAGCATGTTCGCGTAGGTGTCGCCCAGCACACCACCACGACCCCGGCCAATTGAAAGTGGACCGGTGGGGTTTGCGCTGACGAATTCGACCTGCGCGTTGAGACCTTTGCCGTGACTAAGGTTGAAATAGGTGTCACCGACGTTCAGAATTTCATCAACTTGTTGGGCCAGCCAATTACCAGCAAAGGTGTAGTTGATGAATCCCGGCGGCGTCACAGTGTGTGATCCCAAAACAGGTGAGTTTGGCAAATTCGCCGCAATTGCGTTGGCAATATCAAGCGGTTTGCGGCGGGCAACCTTGGCAAGCTGCATGGCAGCTGCGGTTGAAAAATCACCCCATTCAGGATTTTTAGGCCGATTCAAAGGGATATTTGCAGGAAGATCAAACTCCGGCAAGTCGCCCGCTGCTTGCGCGGCGGCAATGGCCTGTTTTGTGATCAAAATAAGTTCTTTTTGCAATAAGATCATGTTATTCGAATCTTAGCATACCGACGCCTAATCTATTGTTACCCGATGCATGTCAACGGGTTGCCAATTTTCGTGAGTCTTTGCTGAAGAGGGTCTTAAGCACTAGCTGATGGGCGTATACTAGAAATGATGTCTCGACCAAAAATCTCACTGTATAACAATGTCAGGCTGCTCCCCATTGCAGTGCTGACACTGTTCCTATTACAGTTGTTTCTGCCATTCCGAGGCTGGTCTGTGTTACTTGTCGGTCTCGGTGGTGCGCTGTTGGCCTGCTGGCTATGGGTCCGCTTGTTGGGCTGGTTTCTTAGACTAGAACGCATTTCGCCATCTGGCTACACGCGCGTTGGTGAACCATTCCGTGAAGTCTTTGAACTTTCCAATAAGGCGATTGTTCCATGCTTGTGGCTGGAGGCATTGGATCTTTCTGAGGTGCCGGGCTACAACGCAGGGGCACTGACCGCGGTTGGGATGCGTAAATCTAAACGCTGGCGTTCGAATGGCGCATTCACCCGGCGCGGTGAGTTTTACCTTGGCAATTATGAAGTAGTCACGGGGGATCCGCTCGGCGTGTACACCATGACGCAGCATTACACCCAATCTTCGCCAATCATTGTCTTGCCACCGCGCATCAATATCGATCATCTTGAAATTGCTAGCGGGCGTCGTGCGGGACGCCATCGCAACCCGCTGGCGCTTGAACAAAGTAACACGCCGCTTGGATTGCGTGAATATATGCCCCAAGATGGACAGCGCCGCATTCACTGGCCGTCCTCTGCGAAGCAACGAAAACTGATGGTGCGCACCTTTGAGCGCATTGCCGCTGACAAATGGTGGGTCATCTTAGACATGGATCGCACTTGGTTGCGCGGTGAAGAAGACCATAGCTCCATTGAACATGCGGTTACCATTGCAATGTCGCTGATTGAGCGGGCGACGCGTGAGAAATTTGCGGTCGGTCTCATCATGCATGACATTTATGGTGAGCGTGTCATCAAACCTCAGCGCAATCAGGCGCATCAGCTCAGGCTGTCACGTGAGCTAGCGCTGGCTGAACCGAGTGACGTTTCTATCCAGACGCTATTGGAAAATGTAAGCGCGCGTCCTGACCTGACCGGGACAGTGATTGTAGTATCAGCAAATCCAACTGACACATGGTTGTCAGAACTCATCAAAATTCGGAAGCGCAGAGCGAGCTTGACTGTTATACAGCCTGACCTTGGAGACTATCCAAGCCTAGATGGCGGCCCGCTTCCACAAAGTGACCTACCGTTGATGCTCACAAATCTTGGCGCGATGCATCATCTCATCAGTCCTAATTTTATTGCGAGGCAGCTTAGCTAGATGGCAGCGACGACAAATTCACGTCCAGCATCTGTGCTAGACCGCCCGCTGATTGCGCAAAGTCAACTGCGGCGCTGGCTGATGTTCGGCATGCTGCTGATTGCGGCGCTGGCGTTGCAAAAAGGCATTGCAGCAGTTGTCCCTCGCGTTGCCGATGTTGGCTACGAGCCGATTATTGTCTTGGCGGTTGTCATTGGCTGGCTGATAGCCTCGCTTGAGTTCAATATTTTCTCTGCACCGGTGATTGCGAGTATTACTGGTTTGTTTGCCGTGTTGTTACGCGTGTCTGGGCTGACCGGTGCGCTGTTCCGTATCCCACTGCGCATTCCGGCCATGTTGGTCGAACTGTATGGCTGGTATTCGACCGGCATTCAACCTGAAGGCGAAGCCGCCATTTATGCTTTCCGCGAGTTGGCAATTGGCGTTGGGTTGCCACTATTACGTTTCATTGCGTGGTTCTTGCAAATCCTGCCGTTTACTGACGGGCAGCCGACTGTAGATGAAATTGCAATTGCTATTGCTTGGGGCCTAACGCTTTGGGGCATTGTGGTCTGGGCTAGCTGGGTCGTACGCCGCCTTGGCCGTCCATTCTTGGCGTTGTTGCCAGGTGGGGCGCTGCTCTTAGTGACGCTTTCCTTTACAGATGATGTCACCATCCATCTCATCATCTTTATGGCAATGATGTTGGCGCTGATCACGATTGTGCGCTTCGATTGGCAAGCGCGCCGTTGGGAAGAGGCTGGGACTGGTCTCAAACGCGTTGGGATGGAGCTTGCGCTCTACGCTGTCATGATCGGGATTTTCATCACGGGCTTGGCTGCGATGCTGCCAGAGCTTGAGCTGGAACGCTTTGCATCGCCCGTGCAAGAATGGATCAATAGTCTGGATCCGCAGCGCTTGCTGGCAGATGCGCTAGGCATTGAACAAACGCCGCGCCAAGTCACGGCAACACCCATGCCTGCGCAACTGTCTGAGTTGGGTGAAGAGTTTGCGTTAGCCACCATCCAAGCAGGTGGCAGTAGTGTAGATGTCACGCCGACGCCGACCTCCACAAGTACGCCAACGCCGACCAATACCGCAACGCCAACAAATACGCCGACACCGACAAACACGGCAACCCCCACACCGACGCCGACCAATACCCCAACGCCGCGACCCACGAACACCCCGTTTGTGCTGTCCGACCAGGCTGGTAATGACCCGAACGGGCCGACTCCTGAGTCCCCAGCGCAACAGACGTTTGAAGATCCAAATGCGTTGTTTAGCGAGGTTTCTGCGCCTGGATTGCCACAACAACAGCTAATTGGTGCGGGACCTGAGCTAGGGGATGAAGTGGTCATGGCCGTCACGGTTAGTGATCCAGCCCCAACCGATGGGCGCTATTACTGGCGTAGCTCGACGTATGACATTTATATTGGGCGCGGTTGGGAAACGAGTCCGATCGATAGCAACACTTACAACGCGTTTGCCCAGCTCACAACAATCGATTCGGAAAGTCGGTTGATTACCCAGACTGTGCAATTAGCGCGGGCTGGGGCTGGTCCTGTCTATTTCAGTGGTGACTTGGTTAGTATCGATCAAGACATTACGCGTGCTTGGCGACAAGAAGACGACCCCTTTGCAGCGTATACCGATGTCAACGCTTATGAAGCAACGTCGCAAATGCGAACGCACAGCCCCGATGTGTTGCGCCAAGCGGGCGACAACTATCCAGCCTATATTGCAGAGCGTTATTTGCAAGAAGCAGATAGTGTTACCCAGCGCACACGCGATTTGGCGTTAGAAATCACTGCTGGCCTTGAAACGCCGTATGACAAAGCGCGTGCGCTAGAAGCCTACGTCAAGGCTTATGAATACACCTTAGATTTACCAGCCCCGCCACCGGGCGTGGATATTGCCGATTACTTCTTGTTTGATTTGAAGAAAGGCTACTGTGACTATTACGCGAGTTCGTTTGTGGTGATGGCGCGTTCAGTTGGCATTCCAGCACGGTTGGTGGGTGGCTACTTGCCGGGCGAATTGGATGCTGAAACCGGGCAGATTATTATCACTGCTGACCGCGCCCACTCTTGGGCCGAGGTCTATTTCCCCGGCGCAGGCTGGGTGGAGTTTGAACCCACTGGCGGTGGCCCCGCGACGGGCGAAAGTAATTTTCCTGACGCTGAGGTGACAGAAACGCCAGAGCCGGCTGAAGCAGAGTCAGCCTTAGACCCAGAAGCTGAAGAAACCCCGCAAGCTGGCGTGCCAACCCCAGACCTTGAAGCGGATCCAACTGAATTAGCAGCAGGCATTGATCCGAATGAAGATCCGGCACTGTCAGAAGGCGTTGATGGCGCTCAAGAGGCAGTTGTTGAGCCGGGCATTTCGAGTGGGCTATTGGCAACGCTGGGGATCTTGCTGTTTGCCATGTTAGCCGCCATTGGCAGTGGTGTTTGGTGGTTCTTCCTTCGCAAAGATCCATCTGACTTGCCACCTCCAGCGCCTGAACCCGTTGACTTTCCACGTCTCCAACGGGTCTATGCGGGGCTGCGGCGTTTGGCAAAGCAGGGCGGTGTGCCAGTGCAACAAAGTGACACGCCTGTTGAATTTGCGCGCATCTTAGATGCACACGTGGCTGGGCTAGAAGAGCATCGCTATTTTGGCAAGTGGCTGGCGCCAGTGCGCCAAGAAGCCATGCGTATTTTGGAGCTCTATGGCTCGGCACGCTACAGCCCAGACTTGCCTCAAGTTCTGCCGACAGAGCAGCCCGGCCCCATCTGGCGGCGATTAAGTCTGCGATTAAGATTGGCTAATCTCTTCAATTTACTCCGCCGAAGACCGTAACTAACAGGGCGCGTTTTGGGTTATTGCTGACAGTGGTTGCGTTACTTATGACGCATCGCTGTCGCAATTAAGTCATAACTCGGCGATTGGAGTCGCCAAACCCTATGAGCACAGAGTTAGCGGTTATTCCTGCCCCGGTGTCCACTGCAGCGCGGTATGCCCACGTCATTGGCTGGGGAATGCACGTTCCTGAAAAGATTGTTACGAATGATGATCTTTCGAAGATCGTTGATACGAATGATGAATGGATTCAGGCACGGACAGGGATCCGTCAACGCCATGTTGCTGCCGACCATGAATCGACGGTGACCTTTGCTGTTGCTGCAGCACGCAAAGCCCTCGCCAAAGCCAACATTTCACCCGCTGAAGTTGATCTAATTATTGTGGGGACAGCGTCTCCTGAACACATTTTCCCTTCCACAGCTTGTTTAGTGCAAGATGCTTTGGGGGCTACCAACGCTGGCGCTTATGATCTCTTGGCGGCATGCACGTCGTTTATCTACGCCCTGTCTCAAGCGTCCAATGCCATCAAAGCCAACGAAGTAGATACTGTCTTGGTGATTGGTGCGGAAGCTCTCAGTAAAATCACGGACTGGAGTGACCGAGGAACCTGTATTTTGTTTGGGGACGGTGCTGGCGCATTTGTGATGCAAGCGCGCTCTGAACCGGGTGGGTTTGTGAATTCCATTTTGCGTTCAGATGGGTCAGGCGGCCCTAGTCTGGTGGTGCCAGCTGGTGGAACCGGAATGCCAGCCTCCACCAAAACAGTGATGGACAACCAGCACTACATCAAGATGAATGGGCGTGAGGTTTTTCGATTTGCAACCCGCGTGATGGCCTCTGCCTGTCAGGAAGCTGCGCAACGCGCGGGTATCACCATTGAAGATATCGATATTTTTGTGCCGCATCAGGCGAATAAGCGCATTATTGAATCTGCGACTAAGAAGCTCAAGGTAGCCCCTGAGAAGATGGTGGTGACTATTCAAGATTATGGCAACACATCTTCAGCATCGATTCCGATTGCAATTTGTGAAGCGATTGATAAGGGCCAGATCAAGCAAAATGACACGCTGATGCTCGTGGCATTTGGCGGTGGTCTGACATGGGGGGCTGGCGTCCTAAAATGGGATGTGCCGCCGCCAGCACCACCAACGCGGGTGCAAACCGCCAGGCGCAGTTTGTTCTACCGCTACGCACGCGTGAAATCGTTCTTCCGTAGAATGATCCGTTTTGTAGAATCACGCGTTTTTGGCGATGGTGTGAACTAATGAAAACAAAAAGCAGCTTGTGACGAGCTGCTTTTTTGATTCTGAAAATGTAGTGATATGGCTTGCCATGTCAAATCAGATCGATTTGTGATTGACTACTGCTCATTCCACACATCTGAATTCGGATAAAACAGCGGCATAGCATAGGTTTCCATGCCAAATTCAGAGATTTCGATTTGCGTTTCCACGCTAGTGATCCATGTGACAAACTCCGCGGCAAGCTCTGCTTCAATATTGCCTTTGTCAGGATTGATTGGAATTACGCCGTAAGGATTGAAGAGCGTTTCATCGGTGTTGTCTGCAATGCTCATCCCGCCCAAGACGACTGCTAAATTTGGCAGCGTGTCTTGTAATGCCAAGAATGTTCCACGGTCGGTCAGCGTATAGGCTCCAACTTCATTTGCAAACCGCAGTGTGTCTCCCATACCTTGACCTAAAGATTTGTACCAATCGCCATTTGGGTCAGCAGTGAGGCCCGTAGCTTGCCAAAGTGAGCGCTCTTTTGTGTGCGTACCGCTGTCGTCACCACGTGAGGCAAACGTTGCTTGCTTGCTGGCAATAATGGCAAACGCGTCACTTGCGGGGATGATGCCTGAAATTGCAGCCGGGTCGTCCTTGGGCCCAACAATGATGAAGTCGTTGTACATCACATCGGCTCTGATAACACCATGCCCAGCGGCGACAAATTCTTCTTCTCTTGTTTTTGCATGCACTAATATCACATCGGCGTCGCCGCCTTCACCCAACTTTAGGGCTTGGCCTGTGCCAACCGCAATAACGTTCACTTGGGCGTCAAATTTAGCTTCGAAAGTTGGCAAAATCGAGTCCAATAGGCCTGAGTTGTCGGTACTCGTAGTCGTGGCGAGTCTCAGGGTTTGAGGATCCTCAGCTGAATTGCAAGCAACTAGAAATGCTGCCAGCAGGAGTAAAACAAGTTTTTTCATGGAGTTGAGGAGCGCAGACGCTGGGAATGACCGTGTTGAATACCAAATGGATAAATTGCGGCAAAATTCTAGCAGAAATCCAATTGAGTGAGATAAGCGCATCATGGTGATTATTTGCTGAGAAGATGACGCTTATGTACTTAGAGGTATCAAGCGGTTCCAATGCCGCCACCGCTGTTCCAACTCACTATTTCACGATAGCTCACATCGTAGCGCAACAGTTGCAGCGTTTCGTTTGATGCAAAGCCATAGAAAATTGCACAGTTTCCTAACTTAATGCAAAATAACATCACTATGGCAAACACTAATCCCAACGTCGATGACTACCTCGCTAATCTTGACCAGTGGCAAGCCGAACACAACGCTTTCCGCGCTATTGTGCTGGACTGTCAACTCACGGAAGAGTGGAAATGGAAGCAGCCATGCTACACGTTTGATGGCGCTAATGTCGCTATTCTGAGCGGCTTCAAAGACGGTTGCGCCCTGAGCTTCTTCAAAGGGTCACTCATGCAAGACCCTGAAGGGATTATGGTTGCGCCGGGCGAGAACACCCAAGCCTCACGCCTCATCAAGGTGACCAGCGTGGCACAAATCGAAGCGCTGCGCCCAACCCTGATGGCTTACATTCACAATGCAATTGAGGTCGAAAAGTCTGGGGTAAAAGTAGCGTATAAAGACAAGTCTGAGTACGATATGCCAGAGGAGTTGCTGGCAGCGTTTGAAGAAAATCCAATGTTTCAAATAGCATTTGAAGCGCTCACACCGGGACGCCAAAAAGGCTATTTACTGCACTTTGGCGGGGCGAAGCAGTCAAAGTCGCGCACGAATCGGATTGAGAAATTCACCCCGCGCATTCTAGATGGCTTCGGGATGCAAGACTGTGTCTGTAACCACTCCAAGCGGATGCCACGGTGTGATGGCTCGCATAAGGCGTTTAAGAAGCCGTATGCCTAATAAAGTACAATGATGATATGGATGACACGAATACACGTCTAGGCCTAAATGTGTCTAATCTCGACCACATCTTAACCAATTATGGCGTCAGCACGATGTCCGTATTTGGTTCGTATGCCAAAGGCGATGCTCATGCAGACAGTGATGTTGATTTACTAGTGA
Organism: Anaerolineales bacterium; assembly: GCA_020630805.1. Lineage (GTDB taxonomy): Bacteria > Chloroflexota > Anaerolineae > Anaerolineales > UBA6668 > JAHDIM01. The sequence continues at coordinate 5,085 of JAHDIM010000080.1, read as the reverse complement.
AATTCCATAAACCAATTGGATTGCTCAAATTTATTCGGTTAGAACGTGAACTTGCTGAAGCACTCGGACGTGATGTTGACTTGGTTTCAGAAGTTGCGCTCAGCCCATATCTGCGTGATGAAGTGCTAAGTAGCGCTGAATTAGTGTATGAAGCCGACTGAAGATTTATTCCTACTGCATATTCTAGATGCCATTGAGCGCATCGATTTATACATCGGGAATATGGAGTTCGATGAATTTACTGAGGCTTTAGCAATTCAAGATGCAGTCATTCGTCAACTAGAAATCATTGGCGAAGCGACAAAACAGATTTCCTCTAAAACCCAAGCGCTTGCCCCTGATATCCCCTGGCGTGACATCGCTGGCATGCGTGACAAACTCATCCATGGTTACTTTTCTGTAAACCTCAACGATGTCTGGCTTACTGGAAAGCAAGATTTATCTCCGCTACGCGATGCTATAGAGCTGATCCAAAAGCAGAAACAGTCTGGATCGAACTGAGACTAATCAGCCAATTTTTGACTACAGAAGCTTTCAACATGCTTTAGCATGTTTTGTCACTAACAATGGATTTCAATCCATTGTGCTAAAGACCTACTCCATCACCCCCGGCGACACAATATGCCCAAACAAGTCGCTTAGTTCAAACGCCTCGATGCCTTGCATCCCCAACATCAATGACACCTCACCGCCGTGGTGAATGTCATGCGACATAATGCGCCACAGCGTCCACTGATACGAATTCGCATAGGTATTGCCATTCCACGTGTGCCGATAGGTCTTAGCAAGGTCGTCAACGCTCCACGCTGCTAACGTCGCATCGATCATCGCCCAAGTTCGTTCTAGCCACAGCACTAAGTCGGCGGCATTGGTTTCATCTGCCAACGTTTGGTCTTCAACATGCTGATTTCCATCTGCATCTTCAATCCAATCAATGACGTCCTCCGCTAACGCCGCTGATTTCGGCGCATCCATCCGAACAAACCAAGTAATCCGCCCTGCACAGAGGTGTTGAATAATTTCTCCAATCGAATTAGCATCTGGCATAGGACGGAAAGAAAGTTGCTCCGCCGACAAAGGTCGAATTGCATTGATCAGGCTGGTGTTGTACCCTTGCCAGCCATCGAAGATGGTTTCTAGTTTCATAGATTTCCTTGCAAAATATCTTTGCTAAATTCGCTTATGAATTCAACCGCCGCGCATACTGCGCAACCATATGATACGGGTATAACTCGGGCAGCGTACTCACTGTATCTAATCGCTTCAACTCTTCCGCTGACAACGTCAACTCTGCCGCCCCTAAATTATCATCCAACTGCGCCATTGTGCGCACGCCCATAATCACACTACAGACAGCAGGTTGTTGCTTCAGCCAAGCCAACGCAACCTGCGGATAGCTTGCTCCGCGTTCTACTGCAATGTGCCCCACCGCATCGACAATACGCCAGTTGCGCTCTGTGTTGCGTCGATGCCACGCTTCTTCAACATCGTCACTTGAGGTAGAAATTCGACCCGATTCAGGCTGTGCACCACGCTTATATTTCCCGCTGAGAAATCCGCCACCCAATGGTCCCCAAGGTATCAAGCCGATGCCTTGGCTTTCACACAAATCACTGAATTCGTATTCAATATCGCGCTTGACTAAGCTGTACTGATATTGCGCTGCAACTGGACGGACTAAATTCTTCAATTCACTGGTGGCAACGGCTTTCATGACCTGCCACGCTTTGAAGTTGGAAACACCGATGTAGCGCACTTTGCCTGACCGCACGAGATCTTCCATCGCACGCAGCGACTCTTCAATCGGAGTCAGCAAATCCCAGACGTGCATGTAGTATAGATCAATGTAGTCGGTCTGTAGTCGGCGCAGGCTGCTCTCAACCGCTTGCATAATGTGATGGCGTGACAACCCTTCTTCGTTGACTCCAGCGCCGGTTTTCACCCGCACCTTGGTCGCCAACACTACTGACTCGCGCCGATCTTGAATGGCTGCGCCAACGTATTCTTCAGAACGCCCGCCCGTGTAGACGTTGGCAGTATCGATATGATTGCCGCCTGCATCGAGGTAACGATGGATCATGTTGATTGACTCTGTTTTCGTTGCGCCGCGTTCGGTGTCGCCAAAGGTCATTGCGCCGAGGCAAAGGTCAGACACGAGTAAGCCCGTATTGCCTAATCGGTTGTAGTTCATGGGGTGTCTCCTGGGAATGCATTCGTTTGATTCTCTTCAAGATATTTGTAGTTTTGGATCTTGTAGCGAATCACATCCAAACAGGCGTTGAGTTCAGATAGGCGAGCAAGGGTGTCGCGCTCATGCTGCTCTAGCAACTCGCGCCGCAGTTTTCCAGTGGGATCACTCCCCTTCTGTAATTCAGCGTATTGCTTCATCGTGTCGAGTGACATGCCAGTGAGCTTCAAGCGCATGAGCAATTGAATCCAGCCGATGTCACTTTGCGTATAAAACCGACGCCCATAGGCGTCGCGTCCAATCGGGCCGATCAGCTCAATACGTTCGTAGTAACGCAGTGTATGCGCGGTCAAATTTGTCTGTTCTGCCGCCTGTTTGATGGAATATGTATTTGTCATCGCAGAGAGTGTAGGGGTTAGAGTCGACTCAAAGTCAAGTGGGCTATTCAACGTTCAATGCCCAGCCCACAAGACAGATATACAGGGATATTTTCTGTGCGTTAGCCAAGCCTATTGTCTAGGTGAAGCTAGTGTGATTACGCCGTCGAATATTGGTTATTTTGGAGCGAAATTTCAGAACTAATGACTATTCAGGGAAGTGCGCTCATCATTGGGCGTGGCCTGTACATCCCGTGGCGAGAAGCCAAGACTGAGTGTGAGATGGGCGAGGTTGTGCCATCTCGAGATTGATAGAGGATGCTAGTGCGTATTTAGACTTAGATCGACCACAGTTACGTTGATCGAATCGCCGTCGACTTCAACATCAATATGTAGTCGATCTACCGACCCTTTTCCCATGTCGACAACATCTGCTTGTAATTTCCATTGGGCGATTTTTGTATCATCGATATGAGAATTATTGAAACCGGGCTGTCCAGTTACATGATCATAATTTGTTGGTTCTAAGAGCCTTTCTTCCAATTTAGAATACGCTTGGACCTTAGATTTGGTTCTAGCATCGCAACTCCAAATAAGAGTTACGGTTTTAGACGCGTCGTCTGAGTCTTCACGTTCGGGGAAAAGCTCGTCAAAAATCACTCTCCAGCCTTCATACGAATAGATAAAATAGTTTGACTTGGTAGGGGTTGTAATACGCCACAGATAATCTTCATCTATTTCAGAAGCTGTTCTTTCTCCACGGTGCGTCTTGGGATTTTCAATAAGTTCAAATTTGAATTTACTTTTACGGTTATTGAGAAGAGTTCCGATGATAGAGCTTTTCTGTTTATCGGATAGAGCTGCGTATCCTGCATGCCCCAACTGCACATCATCAATATTGTCAAAAAAGGCCTTCAACTCTTCTGCTTGACCTTTTCGATTGAACTTGCGTATGTCTCCGTTTCCATAATTAACTAATACGTCTCTTTGGACTGTAGATGTCGGATTTTTTCTTGCTGGGCGCTGAATTAGTTTGGTGACCGCTCTATTACCAATAGTGCGTTGGAGTTGTAGTATTTCTCTTGACGACAATGAAAAATTATTTGTCCTCATTCTTTGAACTATTTGACCAGGCCTGCTCAATTGTTGTGTGGTTTGATCCAAAGCATTTGAATGGGCTTGTGCTGGCTTGAGATTAGCATTTCGAGACCGATGTTTAAGTTGCTTTTGGGACATAACCTGGGACTTACTATAAATAGTTTTTTGAGTGTTTTCAAAGTGTGCTTATAACTTTACCAAATGCATTTTCTTTTCAAGTTCTAACCAGTAAACAGTTTGTTTAGAAACCGTACTTTAGTTAATTTCAGCTTTTATCCATTTGGAAAGCCCAATCAAAATTCCCACACCCACGAGACCAATTACTAGCGACGTCCGCAGCATGGAGGCCAGCGTTGCCCAGTCTGCATGCGCTCCATCCCCCGCAATCAATGAGAGCCCCACTAAGGTCAATGAAAATGCCAGCCGCCCCGCCAAGCTTTGCAATGAAAAATACGTTGCGCGTTGGGCTTGACCGACTCGTGGTGCAATCGCTGCATTGCGCGGTGCAAAGGCTAAAGACCCTGGCACATCACGCATAAAGATCAAAATCAGCACCAGCGGATGCAGCAGCAGTCCCATCACGCCAATGATCAGGGTTTCGAGCGCCGCTGCACCAATCAAGGTTCGGGCAGTGCCAAAGCGGTCGGCCATGCGAATACTGACACTTGCCGCAATTGCGCCAAAGCCTTTTGAAGCGGCCATCACAATGCCCGCAATGAGCGTGACGCGGCCAGAGAATAAGGCAACCTCCGTCCCGAGCAGATCAATATACGGCTGATAAAACTCATACGGAATATGCTCAATGATGGTCATCAACACAACAAAGATGAATAGCCACGCCAATGGTTTTTGACGTGTGTAACTGATGCAGGCACGCAATTGGCTAAGGACGCCCGGTGTTTCTTCAGCGGTGGGTGGTTCAGTGAACAGACAAGCGATGATGAAGGCGCCGCTCATCCCAACCAGTGAAATTACATAGGCATAGCGCAATGACAAAAGCGCCACCGCGCCACCGAGCAGCGTCCCAACGGCACTTGAGATAAAGCTATTGCGATTGGCAATGGCTTCACGTTGACCGTATTCACTCTCTTTGCCTAGCGCAACCAGCGAATCGTAATGCAATGATGTATCGGTGCCGGACTGAAATCCGAAGCCAATTGCGAGCAAGACTTGTCCCAAGGCAAACACAGCAAAGGTGCTGCCTAACAAGAAGCAGGTATAGGCCGCCATCATGCTGAGTGTTGAAATGATCAACGTGGGGCGTCGGCCAATGCGGTCTGAGAAATAGCCTGACGGCACTTCAATGAGTACCACTGAGATGTAGTACAACGCTTCTAGCAACAGTACTTGATCGATGGTGACGTAGCTGCTGAGGAATAGAAAGAAGACCGGCAGCCAGCCCATGAAGGCAAACAGCGCGTA
>JAHDIM010000079.1 GCA_020630805.1 Anaerolineales bacterium | reverse complement strand
GCCATATTTATGGGCGTAACACCAACCCGACTGTCGATGCATTTGAAGAAAAAGTGCGCTTGCTAGAAGGCGGCGAAGCGGTAACGAGCGCGTCTACCGGCATGGGGATTATTAGCAGCATGCTGTTTGCGTTACTGTCACCCGGTCAACGCGTGGTTTCGATCAAAGACACGTATGGTGGCACGAGCCTCGTCTTTACCGAATTCCTAAGCAAATTCAAGGTCGATGTCACGCTGTGTGAGACGACAGACCATGACCAGATAGAGGCAGAGATTGCCAAAGGCTGCGATCTTGTCTACTTAGAAAGCCCGACAAATCCGACCACTAAGGTGTTAGACATTGCCCGTTTGGCACAGGCCGCTAAGGCCGTAGGCGCAACAGTGGTTGTCGACAACACCTTTGCCACGCCCATCAATCAAAACCCACTTAGTCTTGGTGCTGATCTGGTCTTGCACAGTGCCACCAAATTCTTGGGCGGGCATGCCGATGCACTCGGCGGTGTGGTCTGTGGGCGCAAAGATCTGATTGCGCAGATTTATCACTTTCGCGAAATCAATGGGGCGACATTGCATCCGATGGCGGCGTATTTCCTGTTGCGCGGGATGAAGACGTTGCACCTGCGCATTCGCCAACAAAACGCGAGTGCGCTCAAAATTGCGACCTATTTGGAAAGTCATTCGGCAATTGAAAGCGTGTTTTATCCAGGGTTGGCGTCCCACAGCGGCCATGCGATTGCCAGCAAACAAATGCGCGGCTTCGGCGGGATGCTCAGCTTTACGCTCAAAGAAAACAGCTTCGACGCTATTCGACGCTTTGTACCCCGCTTGAAGATCGCCCACGCCGCCGCCAATCTCGGCGCAGTGGAAACCACCATTGGACCACCTGCCACGACCAGTCACGTCGAATGCACGCCAGAACAGCGCGCCGCGTTTGGCATTCCAGAAGGACTCATTCGCTATTCAACCGGAATTGAAGACGTCGAAGACTTACTTGCGGATTTGGAACAGGCGTTGGCAGGGTTTTAAGTACCGTTGTGTACTAATAGAAAAGCTGCTTTTTTCGATTTCTCCGCTGCAAACACCACACGAATTTTATAGAGTAGGCTGAGCTTGTCGAAGCCGGGCGTGATTACACTCGCAACTCGGCTAGCGCCGAAGCCTTACCTACGGACGACAGGCTCAGCCTACTCTATTCCCCTCAGACACCACGGGCTTTCTTGTCTCCGCGTTGAATCCTCTCACCCAATTTAAAGCAAAAAGCTCGCGGTTGCGAGCTTATGCCTGTTACCTGTACTTTACCTAAATTGGAGAAAAACTACCGTTACTGTTACCTACTTCCTGTGAGTTTGGCGTTGCCTGTTGCCTTACTCACTATTAGTATGCAGCATATTTCTGACGGAATTTCTGACAGTCTAAAGTAAATTTCGAAAGTCAAAATGACAGGCTTGATTCAATGGTCTTTGCCTGTCAGATCCTTGTCTTCCATTTCCCAGGCATGATCCATTGTGTGAAAAGCAGTGTGTCGAATGAGAAAGCGCAGCGGCCATTTCGCTACTTTTCCAGCGGGCTTGCCTTGCGCATGATAGTCGCGGATTGCATTGCAATACGCATCCCGATGGGCTTGCCATCCTTCTGCGGTTAGCAATGCCTCATCCGGCGTAAGCACGCCAATTTTCTTACCCCATTGCTGTTCGGCAACAAACGTGTGGCGCACAATCTTGTCCTTGTCACGCCCGCCGCCGCGTGGCCCGCGCTGCATCTCAGCCGACACTTTTCCGCGCACCTCATCAAAAAATGTCCAGCAAGCCTGTAACAGACGTAGCTCACGCTCCAATTCGTCACTAGACACGTCTTGCTTGTCGATGCTTGAAAACGCAAACGAAATCCCTCTGAAATCAGTTGAGCCCGTTCCGGAATAGCGCTCGACAACATTGATGTCCTTGAGTGAGGCAAACGCTGTGTTCATTCCAGCTAAGGTCGCTACCTGTGCATAGCGTGGGAGATAAGAACTCAGCGTATCGATTGCGGCTGCCTCGGTTTTGGCCCCCCGCTCAAGGCCAGGCCAGTCTGGCGCGACGGCTACAAACCGCTTTTCCTTTGGGCCAATTTCCAATGTCACGCGCAGGTTTGCCATAGTCTCTCCTATTTGAGTGCCCTAAGTTTATCGATGCAAATTTTTGCCACTTCAGCGGGTGGTGTTGCGGTTGTGTCGACGATGAAATCGTATGTAAAGTGTGTTGGCGAATGCACGAAACTGTGCTCTGCTTCAGCAAGTGTCCTGTCGCCGCGTGCCAGCGTTCTGCGCTTGATTTCCTCCCACGCACAGCAAACGCCAATGATCGCAACCCGATGATCTGAAATTGCTGCCAGCAACTGATCTGCACGTTTACGGTTGGCAATGACCGCATCAAAGATTACAGCATTGCCATTTGATGCCAAACTGTTCAAGCAGGCGAAAGCCCCAGCCTGAATCGCGTCATCATCAACGCCGGTCCAGTCATTCTGCGTGTTACAGCGTTCTAGAACGCTGGGTGGCAAGGCATAAATAATGCTGTCTATGGAGAAGTGCAGCCACATCGTTGGCAGCAAGGCGTCTTGAAGCGCCTTTGCAAGCGTAGATTTACCAGCGCCCGATGGGCCATCCAGAATGATTACTTGAGGAGGCATAAGGTGAGGTCTTATCGGAAGTCCAGGAACAGTCTGACGTTATTCTACGGAAATCACATCTAACGACACTGTGACCAGTGCGTTTTCCGCCGCCGCACATAACGCAGTGTATTCCGGCTCTGGCAATACGTGGACAGCCGGTCCTTTGCCATAGATCTCTTGCGCAACCACCGCCGCCAACGCCAAAATCCCATCGATCTCAGCGGTCACAATCGCGACTGGAGCGGTGCCCACTTTGACCGCCTCCAACATTACGCTACTTGCGCTGCTAGAGCCACGTCCGCTCGGCAGAATCAGCACTTTGCCGCTCACAATCTCACCCGACTGCGGATGTCGTCGATCAATGATTTCGCCCGTTTCCGCATCTAGCCCGCCCCACATGCTAAGCGGTTCGTCGAGGATGAGAGACGGCGCGGTGATGGGGTCGGTTTTGACTAAGGGGTGGGTTTGCCAAGTTTGGTTCATTATGAAAACTAAATTCGTAAGGTGTAATGCGTAAAGTGCTTTCCATCGTGTGGACTTCGTAGCTCAATGTTACTTTGCGGCACAAAATACGGGACAACTTGAAGTCATTACGCATTACACCTTACACATTCGCCCATAGACTCCCATCCCGCACAACTTTGCCAGCTGCCGCACTCCGCACACATTCTGCTAAGCTCCCAAACACCACCGGGAATCCTGTATTGCCCGGCGTGTAGTGCGCAAACTTTCCTGAGTTCGTCATCACCGTGGCTTGTTTGGTGCGGATGATGGGCGTGACGACCACGCAGGTGTCGACAACGACGCTGACACCCATTTGCTTCAGCTCGCGTAGCCAGCCGCGGTCACGTAGGGCTTTCAACGCAAACCGATGGGTGCAAACAATGAATTCAATGGTCGGGGGCGTTTGACGTAACAGCGGCATGAGCGCTTCAAATTCTGCTAAGGAGAAATGTGGGCTACCTAACGCAATCACATTGATGTCACCGTCTGGCACGGTAGAAAGATGCGAACGCATCGACTCAAGCTCGTCGGCAGTAACGATGATGGTGTCTTCGGCGGGCTGATGTTGCAGTGCATCGGCTAAAGTGGGCGCTTCAGGTGTAACGCCCACGGCATGGAACAACGCCACGGCTCCACCAGAAGCGGCTGCCGCGCCTAATGCTTTGAGCTGATCTTCAGTCGCATCTTCGGGTAAGCCGACAATCACGGGAATTTTGTTGGCTGACTTCGACCCAATGAGATAGCCCAAGACGGGATATAACACGTCTGTGTCCAAAATTTGGTCTGACAGTTGGCGCAGATCAAAGACGACCTGCCCGCGCCGATTTTTCGTCTGGTGCAAGCCGACGTCCGGCGCACGGCCTGTTATGGCAGCACAGATGTCAATGAAGTCCCCGTAACGATTGGTGCGCGCGCCCAGCACAGAATTAGCAAACACAATCGCGTTGCTTTCGGCCCAGCAGATTTGTTCACCAAGTGCCGGACGTTGGGTGGTCTGGTATGGGGCGCACGTCCAAATCGGTTGGCAGCCCATCTGCTCATATAACGCCATTTGCTGACGCGCGTTGGCTTCGGTTTGCTTGTCACCTTGGAAATGCTCAGGGTGGACTAAGTCCAACGCGCCAACATTCAACGTCGTCGGCACAACCGTTTTTGCGCCACCATCGACCAACGCCTGCGCAAAGTCCAATCCACTCACGCCGTGATACAAACAGCCGTCGATATGCGCTGAAGTAATGTCAATCAAGCGCTCAGCGCCATAGACCTCGGCCATCGTGGTCAGAATCCGCATCGCCATTTTGACAGCGGGGCCGTGTTCGCCATTGAGCTTGGCGGAGTCGAGAGGGGTTAAGTGGAGCATGGTTTTGAATGCGTAAGGTGTAATTCGTAATGAGTAATGCCGTCGGTGCTATGTGTATGGCTTGAGAAATGGTCCGTTGAAGTACGAAGTAGTCCCGCACCTTAACATACTTACGCATTACACCTTACACGTTAAGAATTACTCCGCAAATTTCCCAACCTTCACCCGCTCAATCGTTCCTCCATACTCTTTCGCATTCTGCGTCACATCATTGGTTTGGCTGAGTGCTTCGAGGCGCAGGCCGCTGGTATTGAGAGCCGGATGTCCTGTAGAACGTAAGGCTTTCAGGCGTTGCCAGACGGCTTTCTTTTTGCGGACTTGGTGCGGTTGGAAAACATCCATGTCGCGCGGGGTGAGTTCTTTATCGATGACGATGGCACCGTCGCGGATGGCGGCGTTGAGCAGGTCGATGCCAACTTGGGTGCGCGGAATAATACCGTTCCAACCCGCGTCTTCGCCCGTTGGGCCACCGCCGGGCCACACATCAGAGGCGGCAATGTCGGCTTGTTCGCCAATGGCGTCAGGACACACCTTGCAGCGCGTTTGGATATTCCACTTGGCTTCGTCTTCCCATAGATCCAAATAGGTAACTTCAAAGTGGCGACCGTCCTTGGTTTCGCCTACTGTCAGGCCCGGGTTACCGTAGCCGCGGTAGCGAAAGAGAGAGAGGTCGTCTTCAGTGATGCCCCATTCATCTAGCAGCCCCCAAGACTTGGTCATTTCAGACGCGCCACCACAGACCAAGGTCAGCAGGAACTTGCAGTACTCATCCACCCGTGGATCTGTCTTAGCAAGGTTCCGAACAGCGTTGATGTCACAGGGCTTGGCAATAAATGCAAACGGTTGCTTGCGCTCCAAGATGTTGATGAAGTCGCGCAATGGCGCCGCTGGTCCATACCGAGAGCCAGCCGCATTCAACACCTCTTCGGGGGTATTGCTAATGGTGTGAATATTGCGCAATGGGTTATCTGGGTCGGCACTGACGTGCAGGACAAAATCCACCTGCTTGCTTTCTAACAGATACATCCCCAATGCAGAAAGCACACCGCCAGTAGAGCCACGATGACGCACGTCTGGATTACCAGCAAAGCCGCGCCACATGCCTGCATAGTGTCCCCAAACCTGATCTAGCGCATCATTTTTAGAAAAGCGTTCTGGCTCAAGACCGTTGACGTTGACACCTGGGCAAGCGGCGTAGACAGTTTCAACCGTGGCATCTGAGAGCGCTGTCTGAGTAACCGGTCGCTCCCGACCAGCATCATTCAAAATCAGTTGGACATTGGCGCTGCCAGCAATGCTTTCACACAGGCCGCAGCCAATGCACATGGCTGAAGAAACAATTGGATCTAATGTGGACATAAGAGAAATCTTACCTTATTGCAGCACCTTCACGTGAAGTCTGAGCAACAGCACCTGTTCGACGCTGCTTACGTCAAAAATCCGCGTGCACCCGCGCTTGTCAGCGACGACTAAACGCATTCTCTTTGTGCCGCAACGCGCCCCTTCGCTTATAATTCCTCAGATGTTTGGCATCGTCATCCAATTTATTCGAAATTTCAAAACTAACGTTCACGGCTGGAAGCATACGGCTGCAGGTCAATTAGTTGTCCCGTTCATTCTGCTGATTCTGGTTGGGACGTTTGGCTACCGCGTGCTTGAAGGGTGGTCTTTGCTTGACTCGCTGTATGCCACCATCATCACCATTACTACTGTAGGCTATGGTGATCTTTCCCCACAGACACCAGTTGGTCGCATTTTTGCCATCTTATTTACGCTCATCGCCATTGGCTTAGCTGGGTATGCCATCTCTGCTGTAGCCGCAATTGTCTTTGAGCGTCAAGCAGAATATCAACAACGCCTCGATTATCAACGTCGTATGGAACGAATCAAAGCTCTTAACAATCACATTATTGTGTGTGGGGCGACCATTTTTGGGCATCGCACCTGCGCTGAACTTCAGCAAAATAAAAAGCCGTTTGTCATTGTCGAAAAGGACCATGAAACCCTCAAACGCGCCCTGCTTTATTTGCATGACGGGTATTTAAAAAAGATCCGCCAAGAGCATTTATTTGAAGACCTAGATGCCATGCATTATGAAGAAGAGCACATGTCTCTTGAAGAGCTTGCAGAAGATGCAGGCATTGACTACTTGCTAGCAGACCCGCTGAGTGAGCGCGTGTTGATCCAAGCAGGCTTGCAAAAAGCAGACGGCCTCGTCACTGCTATGGATGATGACCTAGATAACGTCGCCGTCATTTTGAGCGCACGCGACATCATCCCCAAGATTGGTAACGAAGGGCTGCGCATTGTCAGCCGCGTGTCAGATGAAAGCAACTGGCGTCGGCTGTACTTAGCTGGCGCGCACAAAGTTGTTTCTCCTAGCTTCATTGGCGGCTTCAATGCTGCCACGCAATTGCTAGACCAACACACGGGCGACCTGTTCGATGCCATGATCATTACGCAAGGGACGAATTTGCGCATGAAGTCATTTCCAGTCAACAATTGGGATGGACTGGTTGGAAACTCCTGCAACATGTTCAAAGATGTCACTGGCATGCTTCTTGTAGCACTAAGACGTGATAGTGAATTTATCTTCTCGCCTGGAGCAGACATGATATTGCAAGAACATGACGTTGCCCTTGTGATGGCCGAGATTTAGAGTTTGCATCAGCTATAATCCCGCCACCATCTGCATCCGCTGCAGAGTCACACAAAGAGCCAACCCATCATGATTAGCGCATTTCTGAACAACGCAGAGATCACCGGTCTTTCCCTCAAAGAACTCCATACCATCAGTTCATTTTTTGATACCCACGCATTGGGACTTGAGATCGCTTATGCTGTTTTAGATGCCCAAGGCACTGTCTCAGAAACACGCTCCCACAACTTTCAACCACTGTTTGAAACCGCAATTGCAGACAATGTCTGCGATAAATTTCCAGTGCTGACCGGCATGGAAGACACCATGATGCTGATTGCTGTTGGCCTACTCCCTGAGCTAACGCTTATGCACGTTGCAGAGCACACGGCCACGCATTACGCGCCCTTTGCTAACTATTATCTGCGTCCCTACATCGATGACACTGCTGCCCAACAAGTCTTGCTAATTGTGGAGCTTGTGTATAAAGATAAAAACGCAGAGATTGAGTTAGTTACACAACTCAATGAAGCGCAAATTCAAATCAGTGAGTTAGTAAAGAAAGTCAACTGTGACAGCTTGACGGGCGTTGCCAATCGGCGCGGGTTGTTAGATCGCTTTTCAACTGAAATTGATCGGGCCATTCGCTATGACCATAAACTGGCCGTGATCCTGTTAGATCTTGATAATTTCAAAGCGGTAAACGATGAGAAAGGCCACGTTGCAGGCGATATTGTGCTGCGCACCGTTGCGCAAAATGCAAGTCACTGCATCCGGTTAAGTGATGTCATTGGGCGGTATGGCGGCGATGAGTTTATTATTTTGCAGCCTGTCACCACAAAAGACCAGGCCTACGCAACAGCCCTGCGTATTCAAGAGTCAGTTGGTCGCCTAAACTTAGGTGTCTCCCTTTCCATTGGCATTGCGGAATGCCCCACAGATGGAAATACACAAGTTGCCTTGATAGACGCCGCCGATGCCGCGATGTATACCGCGAAGCAAAAGAAAAATCACGTTGCGTTGTATGCCCCAGATCAAGTCAAGGTTTCGAATCACTAGTGTACGATGTTGTTATTATCGGTGGGGGGTTGGTTGGCCTTGCGACCGCTTATCAATACCTCAATAAATTCCCCGACGCTAAACTAGCGTTACTTGAAAAAGAATCGGCAGTCGGACTACACCAATCTGGGCGTAACTCTGGCGTTTTACACTCCGGCATTTATTACAAACCTGGTTCGCAACGGGCGTTGCTGTGTCGCAAAGGCAAATCCATGATGGAAGCCTTTTGTGAAGAGCATGGCGTTGATTATGAGTTGTGCGGCAAAGTAATTGTGGCTAAAGATGAGTCAGAGTTGTCTGCGTTGCAAAAAATATATGACCGGGGGCAAGCCAATGGCGTTAGGTGCGAAGTCATCAGCCAGGACCGGATGCTTGAAATTGAACCCCACGTCAAAGGCGTACAGGCAATTCATGTGCCGGAAGCAGGCATTGCAGACTATCCCGCCGTTAGCCAGATGTTAGCGACGCAAATTACGCAATTGGGGGGCGAGGTGCACGTCAATACCGCCGTAACGCGCATTCAAGAATCGGCGCAAGACGTGGTGATAGAAACCACGCAAGGTGCCTTTACAACCCAACACCTCATTGCCTGTGCCGGACTGCATTCTGACCGCATCGCCAAACTGGCCCAAGTGGATACGCCTGTACGGATCATTCCGTTTCGTGGGGAGTATTTTCAACTCACAATGCAGGCAGAACACTACTGTAATGGACTAATTTATCCAGTTCCAGATACACGCTTCCCATTCTTAGGCGTACATTTCACGAAAATGATTGAAGGCGGTGTGGATTGTGGCCCCAATGCGGTCTTAGCGTTTGCGCGCGAAGGGTACACCAACACGCAACTCAATTTGAAAGATTTGTTCGAAGCGCTCCGCTACCGTGGATTTCAAAAATTTGCATTCAAATATTGGGATTACGGCCTCAGCGAGATGCGACGTTCCTTCAGTAAACGCGCCTTTGTCAAAGCCTTACAAGCATTGATCCCAGCCGTCACCGTCGCTGATCTTGCGCCTCATCCTGCTGGCGTGCGCGCAATGGCACTTACCGCAGACGGTGAAATGTACGACGACTTTGCCTTCGCCAACACCGCACGGATGACGCATATCATCAACGCGCCGTCACCAGCCGCCACGGCTTGTTTTGCCATTGGAGAATATGTCGTGGAGCAATTCGCGTAATTCGTGTGCCAAAGGTCACAGTATAAAACCACCCCATTGCACACTAAATAACCTCAGTTCTGGATAAGCATTGTCTTTACAATGTGAACGAATTTCTATTATTTGCGTGCAATAGAGGAGACTCAGCCTACCTAATATATACAGTCTCCGTTTACGGATTCAGCGTCGGCGCGAGATCTACAAAGAACTGCACCGCATCTGGATTCCGTAGCGCCCCCAAATTCGTCACCTTGTGCACGTCCTGCCCCAACAAAATACGTCGCACTGGAATTTCCAACTTCTTACCACTCAGCGTGTACGGAATCTCTTTGATCTGATAAATCTCATCTGGTACGTGGCGTGGCGAAACCTCATGCCGCAACTTACGATTGATTTGCTGTCGCAGCGTTTCGTTTAGTTCCACGCCATCGCGTAGCACCACAAACAGCGGCATAAACGACTCGCGACCTAAGGCTTCAAGATCAATTACCAGCGCATCTAACACCTCATCAATGCCTTCAACACATTGATAGATCTCGCTCGTCCCCATCCGTACCCCTTTGCGGTTGATGGTCGAGTCGGAGCGACCATAGATGACACAAGCGCCGCGCTCATTGAACTTGATCCAGTCGCCATGTCGCCAAATGCCAGGGTACATTTCAAAGTAACTGGACTTATAGCGCGCTTGCTCAGGATCATTCCAGAACATCACTGGCATTGACGGCATTGGTTCAGTGATGACCAATTCGCCAACTTCGTCAATAATCGGATCACCACTTGGGTCATAAGCCATTACGCTAGCCCCCAATGACGCACCCTGAATTTCACCTGTGTAAATCGGCAGCGTGCGGGCTCCGCCCACAAAGGCAGTACACAAGTCGGTGCCGCCGCTAAGCGATTCGAGCGCTACATTGCCGTTGACGTTTTCATAGATCCAGTTGAAGCCGGTTTCGGGCAATGGTGCCCCCGTTGACCCAATCCCTCTAATACCTGTCAAGTCAAAGGTATCTTTTGGCACCAATCCAGCTTTGTTGCAGGCGCCCACAAACGCAGGGGACAAGCCAAAGTAATTGACTTTGTGTTTAGATACGAAATCCCACAAACGATTCAAATCAGGATAGCCAGGACTACCGTTGAACAGCGCGACTGAACAGCCAGCCAACATCGCGCCAAGCTGATAGTTCCACATCATCCAGCCGGTGCTGGTATACCAAAAGAAGCGTTCGCCCGGTTTTAGGTCGTTATGGAAAACAGTGGACTTAATGTGTTCTAACAAGTTGCCCCCATGTCCATGCACAATAGGCTTTGGCAGTCCCGTTGTGCCTGAGGAATACAACACCCACAATGGATGGTCAAACGGCACTTGTTCAAAATGCAAGTCATCGACGCTAGTGCGGTCTAACACGGCCGCTTGCCAACTCAGAGTCGACTTTGGCAAGCTACTCTGGTCGGCATCGACCAGTGAGATCAGGATAGTTTCTTCTAGGGTCGGGAGTTCGGCTTGGATTTGAGCCAGCACATCCGTCCGGTCAAAGTTTCTGCCGTTGTACATGTACCCATCAACAGCAATCAGCACTTTAGGTTCAATCTGCCCGAAGCGATCCAGCACGCTTTTTGCGCCGAAGTCCGGTGAAGCACTTGACCAAATGGCCCCTAAGCCCGTTGCGGCTAAACAGCCAATAATCGCTTCTGCAATGTTGGGCAAATATGCAACAACACGGTCGCCCTTGGTAACGCCAAGCTCCTTGAGTGTGGTCTGTAGCGCAGAAACTTGCTGCACAATGTCCGCTTTTGAGTAGCGAACAGGGTCACCTTGCTCGGCTTCATAAACAATCGCTTCGCCATCAATCATTTTGGCGAAAATGTTTTCGGCATAGTTGAGCCGTGCGCCGGGAAACCATTCGGCACCGGGCATCTTGCGTTCTACAAGTGCTGTTGTTCCACGTTTAGAAGCTACAATATCAAAGTAATCCCAGAGTGAGTCCCAAAACGATTCAATGTCTTCTGTGGACCACTTTTGTAGCGCAACATAATCGGCCAGCGTGACATCGCGGTGTTCAGCGAGCCAGCGAATATAGTGAGTGATATTTGCATTTTCAATGATGTCTGCGGTTGGGGTCCAGATAGGTGATTGAGTCATAAGGTTCTCGGTTGTTTTGCTTTGCGTGTGTGGCGCATATTTTACTGCAATTCACACATGTGATATGTGATCACAACGATTTGTGAAATGTAACAATCGTGTGTTGCGTTTCAGGCAACTCGCTGTAATCTTCAACGCATTTCTGAGGTAAAGTTTTCTCATGAACATCGAAACTATTGCAATTCAAGCGGGTCGGAATCAAGACCCTGAAACGGGGGCAGTGATGCCACCGATCCACCTAACCACCACGTTTGTGCGTGGCAATACGGGCGAATATGTATACTCACGTTCGGACAGTCCAAATCGACGGGCGCTGGAGGAATGTCTGACGGCCTTAGAAGCAGATGGTACCGATGCCTGCACCTTTGCCTCTGGCATGGCCGCTGTTGCAAGTGTGTTCCAAGCGCTAAAAGCTGGGGACCACGTCATTTTGCCGGACGACACCTACTTTGGTGTCCGCAAACTGGTCACGGACTTGCTTGGCAAGTGGGGTCTAACCCACACGATGGTTGATATGACAGACCTCGCTGCTGTGGCTGCGGCAATGCAACCCAACACCACTTTAGTCTGGGCCGAAACACCATCCAACCCAATGTTGAAGGTGACAGACATTGCTGCTGTCGCAGAAATTGCACATTCTCACGGGGCCAAATTAGGCGTCGATGCCACATGGTGTTCGCCATTATTACAACAAACGCTCAGTTTAGGTGCGGACTATGCCGTGCACTCCACGACAAAATATTTAGGCGGTCACAGTGATCTGACTGGCGGTGTGGTCGTCACCAAGACGATCGATGACGCTTGGACGGGTATTCGAGAACAGCAAGAATTTGGCGGTGGCGTTCCAAGCGGCTTTGACTGCTGGTTACTGCTGCGCGGCATTCGCACATTGCCGTATCGGATGCGTGGGCATTGTGACAACGCCATGAAAGTCGCGCAGTTCTTAGAGGAACATCCAGCGGTAGAGACTGTGCATTACCCTGGCTTGGCAAGCCACCCGCAGCATGCGGTTGCCGCCAAACAAATGCAAGGTTTTGGTGGGATGTTGTCTGTGCAGGTCAAAGGCGGCGCAGAAGCAGCGGATCGCGTAGCGGGGAAAACGAAGATCTTCTGGCGCGCAACGAGCTTAGGTGGCGTTGAAAGCCTCATTGAACATCGAGCGCCGGTCGAAGGCGAAGGCACCAAAACTCCCATGGATTTGTTGCGAGTCTCAGTAGGCTTAGAACATCCAGATGATTTGATTGCAGATTTTGAGCAGGCGCTTGGGAATTGATTAATTGGTGAATTGCTTAATACTCAATTTTTAATGGAGGCTGTTCCAGATAGACCTGCGGCTTTATCAATATCTATGTCCTTGATAAAGCCGCAGCTTGTGCGTACCTCATTAACCATTCAACAATTCACCAGTTCAACAATTAAGCAATTAGTCTTCCGACCCTGTAAACGGCTGCATCGTCTGGCCGTCCGCCGCATTGATCCCTTCACGCTGGACTGTTTTGAGCACAGTCAGCACCAAAATCTTCAAATCTAGCCACAGCGAAAGATTGTCCACGTACCAAACATCATGGGCGAATTTCTGTTCCCAACTAATGGTGTTACGACCGTTGATCTGTGCCCAACCAGTAATGCCGGGCCGGACTTCATGCCGCCTAGCCTGCTTAGGAGAATAGAGGGGCAGATATTGCATCAGTAGCGGACGTGGGCCGACAAAGCTCATTTCCCCTTTGAGCACATTCCAGATTTCAGGTAACTCGTCTAAGCTTGTTGAACGCAGTAAACGCCCAAAAGATGTCAGTCGTTCTGAGTCTGGCAGCAGTTCGCCAGTACTGGCGCGACCGTCTGTCATGGTGCGAAACTTGATGAGGTCAAACGGGATGCCGTCTTTGCCGGGCCGCGTTTGGCGAAAAAGAATAGGGCTGCCTAGTTTCGTCCGAACCAAAATACTAACCACGACGTAAACCGGGGCTAGCAATATAAGCAGTACACTTGCGACGCCAATATCTAACGGGCGTTTGATCCAACGACAGTAAAACATAGGGAAATAAAAAACGGAGCGCTAAGCGCTCCGCGTTTGATTGTGCCGGAGGTGGGGGTCGAACCCACACTCCGTTAGGAACACGAGTTTGAGTCGTGCGCGTCTGCCAATTCCGCCACTCCGGCTAACCAAGTTCCAAAATTCTATGCGATGCTGACCTTGGGGTCAAGTATTTGTTGTAATTCGTTATTCAACTACGTCACTTGGCAGGTCAATGCCGTCTACAAGCGTCAGATTCATCTGATGAATTGAATTGCGAATACCCAGGAGCGACTTTTGATATTGCTCCGGCGTCATCCGATCACGGTAGCGTTCTAGCGAACTCACTTTGAGCAAGATGGCCGCAAGCGGATTGCGTAAGTCGTGCTGCCAGTCTGCAACGGACGCCCGCAGTAGCTCCGAGTGCTTTTCCATTTTTGAGTAACGCACTGCGTATTCAAGCAACTCTGCCCGTAACCGATTGCAGTCCGCCTCAGTCTTGTTCAACTCTACAATCTGCTCCCAGCGTGCCCGATACGAGATCAGACCATATGCAATGAGCAAAGCAAGGCCAAACAAAATGGACGTGCTGCTGACGTCATCTTCAATGGGCAGGGCTAACGCGAAAACTAACCACATCCCAAAATACGCAAGGCTTGTCCACAGCATGGTGCGCCAGACAAGCACAAATGACAGCAACATGACTGGCACAAAAAGGTGGGGAATAAGTGAGAGCTCAAAGACACCACTCATCACTGTGATGGCTATCATTCCGGCCACGCGACCAAGGAATGAGACCAACACCGCCCCGTTGAAATTGGCGCTTTGGTGCAGCCAGAAAGCAACAAGTTGTGAAATCCCGGTCCAGATAATGACTCGTGGAGTCAGAACGAGGAGGACAGACTGTGCTTTGTGAGATAGAAACAAGAGAGACAGCACCATCCCAATATGGGCGACAAGATCCATCAATATATAGTGCTTGATGGCACGTTGTTGGTAGCTGCTAATAGATGTTAGTAAATAAGATGTGGCTTTGGAGGAGGGAAGTTGTACAGCGGAGAACATGCGGCAATGAAAATAAAAATAAGGCCTCCTACTCAGTATATTGCCAAAAGAAATTTTTCCTCTTTGAATTAGTAACATTACCTCATGAAATTTAGTTTCGGAATCATTTTTTCTGAAAACGTCCTAAAAATAATGCCTTAGGACGCAGAAACAACTGTATCCAAAAGTAAAACTGTCGCTAACAGGACTTGTGCGCCATTGATGCAGTCTTCTGACGTCGTGAACTCATCTTTTGAGTGGCTAATACCGCCTTGGCTTGGCACAAAAAAC
>JAHDIM010000471.1 GCA_020630805.1 Anaerolineales bacterium | reverse complement strand
GACGGCCTGTCAGGCACGTCTCTACGCTTTTACCGTTGGAATCACCATGATCACCATTCACAACCAACCTTATGACATTCGCGCGCTGGTCTTTGATAAAGACGGCACGTTACTCAACATCAACACGCTGTGGGGGCAAGTCGTCCAGCACTGGATTGATGAACTTCTCGCAATGGTCAATGGCGCGCCAACGTTGGCCGACGCCATTGCAACTGGCATTGGCATCGATGCTGACGGCAACCTGATTCCAAATGGCCCGGTCGCGGTTGCCTCCACGTGGAAGATTGCCGTGCTGGTCTCGGGCATTTTGTATCAGCACGGGATTCCGTGGGAGCAAGCCGACCATGCGGCGCAGACGGTGATTCATGGAGACTACAGTGTGCAGCCACACTTTGTAGAAGCCGTTGGCGATGTCGCGGGCAAGCTCCGCGAGTTGCACGCCGCTGGCGTCAAAATTGCGGTGGCGACGTCTGACCATCGTGCGCCGACGTTGGCAACACTGCCGATTTTGGGCATCGATGAGATTGTCGAGGTCGTGATATGTGGGGATGATCCGCTGCCGAACAAGCCCGCACCCGAGGTGATGGCCCACATTAGCGCAGCGCTCGGGATTGAAGCGGCACACATCGCTATGGTAGGCGATTCAGACGGCGATATGTTGACGGGCAAAAACGGAAATGCCCACCTGTCAATTGGCGTGACGGAAGGCGGCGGCGACCCAAGTGCGACGGCAGATGTGTTGATTCAGAGTGTGGATGAGATTGTCGTGACGAAGTAGCGGAGTTTCGAGGTTACGGAGTCAGTACTGCTCACGCACGAAGGACATCGCAACAAACCCTAATGCGGCTTGCCAAACCGATAGCGCATCGTAATCAATTTGCCGTTCGTCGTGACCGGCTCAAAGCCCATGCGTTCGTAGAAGTTATACGCGGGGTTACGCACATCCACACAGCCGATGAGGCCGCTGTAGCGTTTTTTATGCGCATGCGTAATGAGACGGGCAAGCAATTGCGCCCCTAAGCCTTGGCTCCGATACTTCGGCAATAACGCCATGCGTAATTCAGGGGTGTTGTCGGCGACAAGGCCATAGCCAGGCGCGGTGACACAGAACTGCCGGATCCACGCTGCGCCAAGCGGTTTATTGTCATGCTGCCGAATCGCGATGAAGCCAAAGTCCTCCGCAGACTGCCCCCAATTCTCATGATACGGCAACAGCTGTGGGTCTGAATAAATTAGATTTGGCTCAAGTGGAGCAGCATCTTTCGGATTGAAGACGGAGAGTTGCAGCATCTGCTCCAGAAACAGTCGATCTGACGCCGTTGCTTGTCTGAAATAGCAAAGCGCCAGCGGGGTCGTTCCTGACCGCACTTCAATTTTGTCTAGTGGTGATTGTGCCCCGTCTCCGGAGCCGCGTGGTAACCCAATTCTCATTCTTTCTTCCCGCTTTAATTATTCCTCTTATTTGAAAAATATTGCCGAAATCGACAATAAATGAGAAATAATCTATAGGGAAGCAATAAGAATAACTAAATTTTATCTATATTGACTACTAGTTTATAGCCAAATGCGTAGATAAAACCGACGCGCACTACTTACGCAGCGTTCCAAACACAAAGTTCCGCCCTAACCCGGCTTGGGTTGCCATTTGGATCCAAAGAATGGCGAGATGCTCAAGCTGGCGCGCATAGCGGATGCTGCCAACATCGACCGGCACAAAGCCCAAGTGCTGACACACATTACCAATGGCCGCCTTTGCTTCGGGACTGTCACCACAGATCAGCATTTCTGCCTTGCGGTCACCAAACTGCGGGTCTAACACATGCTCGATGCCCATGGTATTGAAGCACTTCACCCACCACGCATTGGGCTGACTAGCCGCCAACACTTCGCCCATTGAGGTTTCGATGCCCATAATCGGCCCGTTGTCCCAGCCGACGTTGTTGGTCGCATCGGCCACGAGTTTTCCGGCAAGGTCTAAGGTGGGTACTACTTCCAAGGCTGCCGCAGCACCAAGCGCAATGATGATGAGATCCCCCCATGCGACGGCGTCTGTGGTTGACATGGCCTGTGCCAGCGGATGGGTGTCTGCCAACAGGTCACTAACGCGGTCGCTGTCTGGCGTGCGCGTGCCGTAGGTGATGGGATAGTCTTTCGCAGCGAGCGCTTTACCTAGCGTCGCGCCGACTTGTCCTGTGCCGAGGATTGAGATGTTCATAAGGGGATTTTACCGCTGAGGAAGGGGAATTAGCCGCGGAGTTCTGCTGAGCTTGCCGAAGTATGAACGCGGACTAGCGCGGATTTGTGTGAGGCTGACGATCACTATGTCTTGATACGCCCCTGCCGAGCGAAGTCG
>JAHDIM010000078.1 GCA_020630805.1 Anaerolineales bacterium | reverse complement strand
CTATCTAGACAGATCTGAAAATAGGTGTTGGTCGAATTAGATTAATTTTGTATTCTAGGTGTGTGGGACTAATCACAAGGCGGAGATAACAACATGCCGGATAACATGGAAATCGCCGATTGGCTCATGCAAGAATTTGTCAAATGGCGAGCCAACCAAGCTGGTCATCCGAGTTTGCGCGTGTTTGCGAAGGCAATTGATGTGCCCAACCGACAACTTTCAGCATGGCTGAATGGAAAAGGGGTACCAACGCCAGAGCAACTCGACATCATTACTCAAAGACTAAATATTTTGCCTCCATCGCAAACTGCACCCCTGAACACAGCCCCTCTTAGAACATCGCCACTGCGAAATGAAAAAGTTGAAATGTCTATGATCGATACGATTGTAAGCAATTGGGCAGAGCTGTCTCACGATGAGCAGCAGCAAGTGTTCAACTTGATGAGCAGCTTTCTAAAGAAATAGCGGGTGAACGCGATCAGTTCTGATCGCGTTTTTATTTAATCACACACGCCTCATTAATTAAGTGCATCACAATAATCAAACATTTCTCAAACCGTATCTATATTAAATGAATTGGTCGTTCCTTTACTCTTTAAGAGATGCGAAGCCTACATCTACTCGGTGAAGGTCGCATTTAAGATGTCGTGAATGAGTTGTATTGGTAAGCGATGTCAGCGAATTTTGGTTGCATAGGTAATCGTGCTTGTTGTTTGCACGCTTTCATAATAGGTAATTCATGTATAGTGCAAATTCTACAAATCTGTTTGGCTTGCCAGACCTAGACGATGTTCAGCGCGGAACTGTGTCGTTTGACAGCAGTGACTTTGAAGTCCAATTCATGGATGATGACGCCTGTGCCTTGTTTGGTGTAGATAACGCACAAAAATTCTCTTCAATTCGCTTCCCCCAGCTTTTCAGAGCGCCAAAAGAAGAATCGCAAGCCGTTCAACCGCATGAAATTGAGACGCGCCTCCGCACGTTGCAAACGCATGGCGTTATTGATCGGGTGTGGATCAAATGTGAAGACGGGAAATTACTTCCAGTGCGCATCAGCCTGATGCGCCAACCTGATGGTGTCAATGAGATCTTAGCCACAATTGAATTAGTACAGGTAGATAGTTCGAAAATGTATCCAACATACAGTACAGATACTGGTAGCCCTGCAGAAGTTTATGAATTGCAACAGCAAATGCAGCGCATGCAATATACGCATGACGCCGAAAAGCATGAATTGCTGGCGCGCGCCGAAACCCTAGAAGGGGAATTGGCTGAAGTTCGTAACATGTTGCAGATTAAAGACGATTTTTTGGCGACAATGAGCCATGAGTTGCGCACGCCGCTTAATGCCATTCTGGGGTTAGTGGAGTCCATGCGCGAAGGTGTCTATGGGCATCTTTCTCATCAATCTAATCAGCCGCTGACACACATTGAAAACAGCGGCAAGATGATGCTGTCGCTGATCAACGATGTGTTGGATATTTCGAAGATCCAAGCCAATCGGATGGAACTTGCGTTGGAGCAGATGGAAGTGTTCGATCTGTGTCAGGCAAGTTTGGCGATGGTGCAACCTCAGGCTCGGCATAAAGGTGTCAAAGTTGTGTTTCGTAATGATCCACGTGCTAAGTTCATCACGGCAGATCGTCGTCGGGTGCAACAAGTTCTTGTCAACTTGCTAACGAATGCTGTCAAGTTTACTGACGCAGGTGGCAAAATTGGTCTTGCTGTAAAAGCGCATGAACGCACAGGTCAACTGCAATTTATTGTGGCAGACACTGGTATTGGCATTGACGAACAAACTCTGAACAAATTGTTTACACCGTTTGTTCAGGCAAACAATTCAAAAAGCCATGGGCAGGAAGGCACTGGTCTTGGCCTTGTGTTGGTTAAGAAAATTGCTGAACTTCACAATGGTTATGTTCGCGTTCGAAGTGCTGTCGGACGCGGTAGTGAATTCTCGGTCTTCATTCCATGGAGCGGCGGTGATATTTCACAAAGCTTGAAAATGCTACAGTCAAGCGCCTTGGTCGATGTTGTAAAAGACACCAAAGAGTTGATTGATCCGACAGATGGCGATGATACTAACGCTAGCAAGCAACATTTGCCACGAATTTTGTTGGCAGAAGATAATGAAAACAACATCGCGGTTGTCAAAGACTATTTGGTCGCAAAGAACATGAACGTGATGACGGCTTTGAATGGGGCTGAAGCTCTCAAGATGGCACGCGAATACCCGCCAGATGTAATCCTCATGGATATTCATATGCCGGAAATGGATGGTCTCGAAGCTATTCGCAGATTGCGAGCAGTTGCCGCGACCGCTAAAGTGCCGATTATTGCGCTGACTGGGATTGCAATGCCAGGTGACCAAGAGCGGTGTCTCAATGCTGGCGCTGATGCGTATATGAGCAAGCCGGTACGCTTGAAACAACTCCATGAAGAAATTCTTGGGTTTATCTCACGTCGCTAATGATCTGAAAATCTCCGAACAATCAAAAATCGCTGAAGAAATTCAGCGATTTTTTTGTTAAGTTGTGCGTTCAGAAAATTTTCAAGCGTGTTGAAGTGAGCTCAGAGTGACCCAAGTGTCATCCTTGCGGAGGCGGGGAGCCATACACATAGGCAGCACATGGTTTCCCGCCTTCCCCGACTGTTCGAGGATAGGTCTCGGGAATGACACTTCGAGTTGACGGAAAAACTCCGGAAAATTTTCTGAACAATGTAATAATGCCAGTCAAACAATTTGCGCATTTCCTCTTAGTCGTAATCGCGTTTGTAGTTGTTTTGTTCATCAGATTCCCCTCTAATGGACGTAACGCTGTGCGAAAATTACCTGTAAAATGTACTTAACTGTCATTCGGCTCGTTTAAATTTGGAGCGGAATGCATTTGCTGGGTTCATTATTACTATGTCTTCAAGTCGTATCCCGACGGTAAATTTCTCAACACCTCAAGCATCATTTTTGATCCGACCTCTTATTCGTCAGATTGATCAGGATGAATATAAAGAGCCGCCACATCGGCATAATTTTCAAGAGCTACTTTGGATTAAGTCTGGTTCAGGACATCAATTGGTAGATAGCGAACAATTTACCATTAAGCCGTTGACCTTTTATTTAATTCCCAAAGGGCAAATTCATTACTTCAACGAAGGGATTGATCTGGAAGGTTTTTTAGTGCGATTTTCAGACGACTTCCTACAGGAAAGCGTCGGGAGTCTGTCTTGGAACTACCGACAAACGTTATTTAGTCACTTTACCCGCAATCGGTCATTATCGATATCAGCGGCTAACTTACGGCGATATGAAGGCTTGTTACAGCGGATGTGGCAAGAACAGCAAACTAAATCTTTTGGGTACCAGGCGGTGCAGCGCCACCTATTGAGCATCTTGCTCGTACAACTTGAACGCACGCGCCAGCTATCGACCAACGACAATACACAACTTTCCAAAGAAGCCTCAATTTATAAAGAATTTTTGGAGTATTTGGAGCGTTTTTATCGTACGCATCATGTCGTGACATTTTATGCGGATAAGGTTGGAATTTCAGCCCGAAAGCTCACGCAGGTATGTCGTCAACATGCCGGTAAAACGGCGAAGACATTGATTCAAGAGCGCGTGGTATTGGAAGCGCAGCGCTATTTGCAGCATACGAATCTATCTGTCAAAGAAATTTCATATCGGCTTGGGTTCCGAGATCCAGCCTATTTTAGTAAAGCATTCAAGGCTGTTGTTGGTGTCGCGCCGCAAGCCTATGAAGTCAAACTAAGTGACTAAGAAGGAGAGTTATGTCACAACCAGATTACAGTGGTGGGCTGTCGTTAGCAGAAGCGCAGGCGCTTGTTGGAGATCGTGAGATCCACCGGATGTCTTCAAATGAAAACCCAGTAGGCACTTCGCAAGCCGCCGTAGATGCCATGGTCGCTGCTGCCCAGGGCATTAGCATATATCCACCGCGGACCGATGCACACTTACGCTCTCAGATTGCGGATCTGCACAATGTTGACGCTGCGCATGTTTACACCGGGTTAGCTGGGTGTGAGGTCATTGAATTGGCCTATCGAGCGCTTACCGCTGCTGGTGACAATTTTATTGTCTGTCCCCCAACGTTTGGACTCTACTACCTCATGGCGAAGCGATATGACCTAACGCTAAAGGAAGTGCCCTTATTACCTGACACTTTTGCGTTAGACATCGACGGAATTCTTGCCGCGATTGACGACAAGACCCGTTTCGTTATCGTGATCAATCCGAACAATCCCTCTGGAACATACACCACAGACACGGAATATAAAGCTTTGTTAGACCGCTTACCAGAGCATGTCATTGTGATGGCAGATGAGGTCTACTTTCAATTTGTGTCAGCGCCAGACTATCCTGCGACGACTGACCTTATTAGAAATGGTGCCAATATTATTCGCATTCAAAGCTTTGCGAAAGCGTATGGTATGGCTGGTCTGCGACTTGGCTATGGAATTGCGCCTCCGCAAATTGCAGAGCAGATGCGAGGCTTGATGCGTCCATTTCATGTGAATTCTATTGCGTTGCAAGGCGCCTCTGCTGCATTAGGTGACACTGCATTCGTTGCCAAAACCGTTGCAAGCAATGAAATGGGAAAAGACTATCTTTACGGTGCACTAGACGCCATTGATGTTCGATATTGGAAGACGGAAGCGAATTTTATTATGGTCGAATGCCCAGTGTCTTCGGCTGAGATGACGGACCGATTGCTACACAAAGGCGTTATGGTGCGTGATCCGAAAGACGCCGTCATTCCAAATTGTATTCGTGTGACTGTTGGCACACAGGTGCAAAATGAGGCGTTTGTCGCCGCATTGACGGTCATATTGGGTGAGTTGAAAGGAAACTAGAAGAGGATGTCCGCGCTTATTTTGCCACAGGGATCGGCGTTGTATCGAAGGGTCTCGCACTTGGTTACCTCACAACGCTTACTCATGTTCGTTGGCGTACCTGGCGTTGGTAAAAGCCTAATGTTGCAACAGGCAGCGCACCTAGCGCAAGCGGAAGGGCGCTTGTTGCATCAAATGCAGTGGGATGTGTCACGGACTGCGTTTGAACTCCATCCGTATGTTTTGGAGCGTTACCCAGAAACGGAGGGGGCTACACATCCCATGGTGCGCAAAGCAGTTGGGCTGTGGGCGCGTGAAGCACTTAATGAATGGCATCAGACATATCCTGAAGCGGAACATCTTTTGTTAGGTGAGGTGCCGCTCATTGGCAACCGTTTCATTGAGCTTGTTAGGATGGCGCCTGATGATGTAGAACCGCTTTTAGCGGCCAACACCACCACATTTGTAGTTCCGGCGCCTTCAAAAGAAATTCGAGCGGCCATTGAGGCGGCGCGTGCCGCGTCTATTGCGAACCCCCGCGACGAACATGAAAAGTGGGATGCACCACCGAATGTCCTCCAAATGGTTTGGGATGATGTCTACAACATGGCGTATAGAACAGGCATCACAACTGAGACAACCTCTGCCTATTCACCAGAGGTCTATTTGCGCGTATTTGATACGTTGTTGGCGAAACGGAATTCGACAAATATTCTGATTGACATGCACTTACACCCCACAGAATCTGCGTACGTGTTGCCTCCAATTGTGTCTGAATTGCGTGCTGATCCAGACCAGGTCGAGATGCTCATCAAGACTGTTGAGGCGCGGTGGTCGGTCGCCGAAGTTAGTAAGATGGTCGACGATTGGTACATCGGATAAGCAAGTTTTTACAATATCTTCAGATTGCTCAAAGCTTCTATTCACAATTGTCTTTGATAATTCCAACGCAAAGAACCGCTTTGTAGTCTGTCCATTTTCTTCCAAGGAGACCATTTTGAAGAAATTTACGTTGCTTACGACCAGTATCCTTCTTACGCTTGTTCTTAGTGCTTGTTTTGCTATTCAAGAAGCCCCTGAATCTTCCGGTGCTGTAGAAGCACCAACATTGGCCGTAGACCCCACTGAAGTTGTTGAAGAGCCAACTAACGAACCAGCCCCAGAACCAACGGCAGAGCCAGAACCGACCTCCGAGCCAGAACCTACCGATGCCGCTGAAGAAGAGGTAGAGGAAGAGATGGAAGAGTCTGCTGAAGATGCAGACACAGATGATGCAATGGCTGAAGATGCTGCCGCTGGGCCAGTGGTCTTTACAATTGATCCAGCTCGGTCTGAAGCGCGATTCAAAATTGATGAAGTGCTGCGCGGGAGTGATGTGACCGTGGTTGGTGTGACTAACAATCTTGGTGGTCAGTTGTCCGTTGACATGGCAGACCTAACGTCTGCCCAAGTCGGTGAAATTCTCATCAACGCTCGTGACATTGTGACCGATAATGATTTCCGCAACCGTGCTATCGCAAATCGGATTTTAGAAAGCGAAGCCTTCGAATTTATCAGCTTTGTGCCAACGTCCATTGCTGGGTTAGAAGCTGCAACCATTGGGGCCGCTTCAGATTTCCAACTAACGGGTGACTTGACCATCAAAGATCAAACCCGTGAGGTTACATTTGACATGACCGTAACGCCAACATCAGCAACAGAGCTGGAAGGGTTTGGCTCTGCAGTCATTTTATACGCTGACTTTGGCCTCGAAATTCCATTTTCACAAGCTGTCGACTCAGTTGAAGACGAAGTCACGCTTGAATTGGATTTTGTCGCCTCTGCGTCAAACTAAACGCTTAGTTTAGATAGCTCTCAGTCTTCCAATGTAAAAAGCCGGCCAAGTGTCGGCTTTTTGTTTGCATGAGAAAATTGCGGCACTATGACATCACTTCAACTCTTTGCGCTTGGCGCTGCCGCGATCTTGACTGGCTTTTCCAAAGCAGGTTTTGGGGGAGGCATAAACCCGCTTATTTCGATTGCGCTTGTGCTGCTCTTCCCGGCTGAGTTTGTGATTGGAGTGCAGATGCCTTTACTGCTTTCGGGCGATATTCTGGGCCTCAGTGTTCATTGGAAGAAATGGGATCTCAGGCTGACTTTACTTCTATTGTTAGGCGGCGTGTTTGGCGTCCTAATTGGCAACTGGTTGTTGGGTGTTATCAATGAGGCACAGCTCAAGCAGATCTTAGCGATATTGGTGCTTATCTTTTCTGGTTATCAGCTGTTTATTCGCTTTCGCAGTTTCAAACGGACGTATGCCGTTCCAGATTGGGTTGCTACTCCCACTGGGCTCGTGATGGCAACTACCTCAACGCTCGCGCATCTTGGTGGGCCACCGCTATTTGCCTATTTGTTATTACGCGGCACGCCAGTACGGACATTCATTGGCACCACGGTGCTGACGTTTTTTGTCTTGAATTGGCTGAAAGTCCCTGGTTACATCCGCAGCGGAATCTTGAATCGAGATATCTTCGATTTGATGTTGTGGATGATTCCTTTGGTTTTTGTCGGTGCGCTTATTGGTAGGCGGCTCTCTACATATATTCGTCAAGATGTATTTGAACTAGTTATTCTGATATTGATGACAATCCCCGCAGTTCTACTTTTGCTCTGATCTGCATTTCCTGAGAAACAACAAGACTTAAGTTGTGTTGAATATCGGTTGTTTTACTTTATAGGGCTAAATCCCAATACAATCTAAACTAAAAAGACCCAAAAGCACAGTCGCACAATCAAATCTTAAAGTATTTGCCAATCTTGTTGTTTTACGATGGAAGGTAGATGAATGTCTGCTGTTATAGATATTCGTAATTTTTTCGGAGTATTGAATGTACTGGTATAAATTAGGGTCTAATCGGACGACAACTTGGGTCATGGCAATTGTGGCTGGCTTAGCCGCGTTGTTGGTTGCTTTAAGTTTTGCTGCACCTCAAGCAAATGCCCAAAGCGCTAATGTCACGAAGACAGGTAATCGTACAACCGCAGAGCTTGGCGATTTCATCATTTATTACATCAATTACCGTTGTCCAGCCTTGGAAGTTACTGATTGTACGAATATGACAATCACTGACGTGTTGCCAACTGGAACAGAGTATGTGACTGCATCTGGGACGGCTGACGTTCCAAATGTCAATCATACTAGCGGTACCGTTACTTTCACCGGTCCTGCGCTTGCACCAGGCTCTACGGGTCAAGTGACATTGACAGTAAAAGTGGTTTCCCCTGCATTGCCGGGCGACACCCTTAGTAACACTGCGGATATCACTTGGGATGGTAATGGAACCGAAACTAGTGATCCTTGGGATGTCTTGGTCACTGGTGATGCACCAACCCCGACCCCGACGCCTGCTCCACAGCCTTGGACAATTGATAAAACTTCTCAAGCTACGACGGCACCAAACAATGGCCGTTCTTTTTGGTATACCATCAACATCATTCCAGGAACCGGTGATCTTACCAATGTAACAGTTGTGGACGCTCTGCCGGCCGGTGCTGTTTACGATACTGGGAGTTGTAGCGATGGCTGTGTATACAGCGCTGGTGCCCACACGCTTACGTGGACATTTGCCAACTTAACGACTAACGAAACCGTAAATTACTCAGTCACTTACGACCACAATACAGCAGGCAATGAAACAGGGGTAGACAAGACCAATACCGCAACATTGACTGGCGACTGGTCAGATGACGGCTCTGGTGTTGGGCCAATCGACGATGATTCTGTCACTGTAACCTTGCGCGAACCTTATGATGACTTCTGGGCTGGAAAAACTGCGCTCTCAACGCGAGATGACGACGGTAGCTGGAGTGACGACGATCAAGTCATTATTGGTGAAGAGGTCTTTTGGAGAATTGACCTCTGGAATAGCTCAGACCGTGCAGTTACAAACTTAGTTCTTGAAGATAACTTTCCACCAGAATTTAGCTTTACAAAATTCCAAACTGGGCGCACAGATGATGCTGTCACTGGGTTTGATATTGAAGTTGAAATTGATGACACCACTTGGGTCTCAATTCCACAACCTCCATTTGATGGCACTTCCGACGATGATCAAACCATTACGCTGGCAGATCTAGAAGCTGCAATGGCGGAACTGACCGGTACGGAGAAGGTGACCGGTATCCGCTGGTCATATGACAGTGTCCCATGGCCATTTGATGACAATGCAAATGCGCTCATCTTCGGGACTTACGAAGCAGGCGATGTGGTCGTTGGAGATATGCCAGAAAATTGTATCCGGACAACCGGTACTGTGACCAACAACGACGGGTCAACCACAAATCTCGACATCAATCGCTGTGATCAACATGAAATTCGCGATCCTTGGGCGAAATTAGATCCTTCCAAGAGCACCATTACTGGCAACATTTATAAAGGTGGCACAGCAACCTTCCGCATTGAAATTGAAAATCATTCAACTGCAGCGCTTGACTTGGTCAATCCGGTCTTAGCTGATATTTTCCCTGAAGGCTTTTCCTATGTTGAAGGGTCGTTTGCCTTTGCGACGAATGCTGTCGGCGCAGTCGAACCGACAATCACAGTCATTCCAAACGCAGTTGGCAATCAAGATGTTGTCCGCTTTAGCTTTACCGGTGACGCTGCCATCACATTGGCTCCAGGTGAAGCATTCTCGTTTGACATCGATGCCCAGACGGATGCAGATCTTGCTCCGGGCGCTTACGAAAATCATATCTATGCAATTCCAGAAGATGACACGTCTGAATATGCGTGTTATGCAGATGGATCGGTACTTGAATCTGATCTAGGCGTAGACCTCAACGGCGATGGCGACCAAGATGACACCCTTTGCGTGGAAGATGCTTGGCAGACTGTCGATGACTTCCCGGCTGGCTCTACTGCTCAACTCGACTCATTCAAGTGGGTCAAAGGGAATAGCGGCATTCAAGATCCAACGGCAGGTGACCCAAATGACACCTCAGCTTGTCAAATTACTGGCGATGGTTACACTCGCACAGATTGTGTTGCGGTCTCTACCCAAGGTGGTCTAGCAGACTATCGTCTGATTGTTGAAAACACAGGTGAAGTCAATATGACGGACATCGTCATTGTTGACATCTTGCCATACATTGGTGACACGGGGGTCTTGCTGATCGGTGAAACTCGCGACACCGAATGGCGTCCAGTCTACGTAGGTCCAGTTGAAAGCTCAGATCCGGGCGTAACTGTTTATTACTCCACCTCGAATAACCCTTGTCGACCAGAAGTTGATGGCCCAAACAATGTCGGTGTGGACTGTGAAGATCCTGCGTGGACTTCAACCATCCCGACAGATTTGACCACGGTTGAATCGATCAAAATTGACTTCAATGACTTGGTGCTGGCACCCACAGAAAGCGTTCAGCTAGATTGGCCAATGCGTGTTCCAGTCGGTACGCCAACAGACCTAATCGCATGGAATTCATTCGCATATACGTCAACCCGTGAAGATATCGGTAGTCAATTGCTGGCGTCTGAACCTCCAAAGGTTGGGATTGTCACAGTGCCACCAGCACCAAATGAATATGGGAACTATGTTTGGTTAGATGAAAACCAAGATGGTTTGCAAAATGAACCTGTCGCAAACGGCCTCAATGGGGTCAAGGTTGAACTGTACTTAGACGACGGCGACAACATTCGCGACACTGGGGCAGATACTTATGTCGGCTTTACGTTTACAGGCGATAACTTCGCTGGTGAGCCAGGGTATTACCTCTTCCCGAACTTGCCGGATGGTAACTACTATGCTGTCTTCACAGCACCTGACGGTTACGTGATTACAGAACGTGACGCAGCCGGTGACGGTGGTGCGACCGATGAAACCGATGCTGAAAACGACTCAGATATCAACCGCGCCACCGGCATGACGGCAATTACGACCTTAGGTCCGCCAGCGTTCCCAACCTCCGAAGAACAAGACTACAGCTGGGATGCTGGTCTGTTTGTCGGCCCAATAGGGCCGGTTTATGACCTTGCGCTCATCAAGACGCATGATGATGCAGCCGGTCCATTTACGATCAATGACAACGTAGTCTTTACGATTACGGTCTACAACCAAGGCAATCAGCCTGCTGCAAATATTGAGGTGACGGATTACATTCCTGCTTCAATGTCATACAGTGCAACCAATAGCACGCCAGACGGCGCAGCCCTAGAGACGACAAACGAGTTCACCGCGAACTTGACCAACAACGGTGATGGAACCTTTGTCATCGATGCGCTCGGCGCTTACGACAGCGTTTCATTTGACATTGCGTTGACAATCGACTCGGTGCCCGGCACAACCATCACCAACTGGGCTGAAATCAGCGCGGATGATGGCGATGATATCGATAGCATGCCTGACAACACCAATGGCACGGAAACGGAGTCCCCTAGCGACAATACTGTCCTAGATGACGCTATCAATAATGTCGATAACGACGGTGACGAACTTGTCGATGAAGATGATCATGATCCAGAAGTCATCCAAATGGATGCGCTGTTCTCAATTGGGAACCAAGTCTGGCAAGACAATAACAACGACGGCCTAATTGACGGTGGGGAACCATTGTTGGAGGGTGTTCGCGTTGAATTGTGGAGCGATGATGACGGTGACGGCGTTGGTGACGCATTCCTAGCGTTTGACGAAACCGACGGCGACGGCTTGTATCTGTTTGACTTGCTTATTCCAGGTAAATACGTGGTCGTTATTCCTGCGGTCAACTGGGACGATGGCGGCACACCCGGTGTGCTTGATGGCTATCGTTCATCAACTGGAGATGATCAAACAGACGCTGACAGCAATGACAACGGTATCGATCCTGCCAATCCAGGTGAAGACGTTGTGTCAGACACTATTGATCTTGGCACCGACGAACCTACTAGCGAAAATCCTGACAACGACGCAGTGACGCCAGACAACCAAGAAAACCTAACCATTGACTTTGGGTTCTACTATAACTTTGACTTGGCACTCGATAAAGTCTTGACGACCGCCGGTGATATTGTGCCAGGCGACACGGTTGTGTTCACCGTCACGGTCTACAACCAAGGTGATGTGGATGCCTATGACGTTGACGTTACCGACTACGTACCAACCGGCATGGTCTACAACGACGCGGGGTCAACCGCGACCGGCGACCTGACCACCACCGACGTGGCCACAGTTGGCTTCACTAACAATGCCGATGGCACTTTCACAATCGATGCATTGGCAAGTGGCGACAGTGTCAGCTTTGATATTGCCCTTGATCTTGATGCTGATTTCCAACCTCGAATCATCACAAACTGGGCTGAAATTAGCGATGCTTCAGACGTAGATGGTGGCGCGACGGCACTCGACATCGACAGCACGCCAGACGGCGACAATTTCAACCAACCCGGCGAAACCGATGATCTTGATGACGACAACGTTATCAATGAAAACGGTAAAGACGGTGGTGACGAAGATGATCACGATCCAGCTCCAGTTACAGTTACGCAAACCTTTGACTTGGCGCTGATGAAAGAACTCAGCAGCGTTGGGCCATTCAGCCCGAATGATGCTGTCGTGTTCACGATTACCGTGTTCAACCAAGGCACGTTGGACGCCTATGACATCGACATTGTGGATTACATTCCAACTGGCATGGCATATAGCGCAACCAACACAACTGCCACTGGTGACCTGACCACGACAGATACCAACACCGTTGGCTTTACTAACAACGGTGCTGGCAACTTCACAATTGCTGAGCTAGCACATGGTGACAGCGTAAGCTTCGACATTGAACTGACCATCAACAGTGACTTTGCGCAAACATCTCTGACCAACTGGGCTGAAATCTCAGACGCAGCAGAAACGCCAGACGGGCCAACAGCAACTGATGTAGACAGTACACCAGACAGTGAAAACTTCAACCAAGACGGCGAAACCGACGACCTTGATGATGACGATGTCATCAACGAAGATGGTAAAAACGGCGGCGATGAAGATGATCACGATCCAGCGCAAATTACGGTCACGCGCTTTGACGTTGCGCTAGACAAAGTGTTAGCAACCACTGGTGAAGTCGTCCAAGGTGACACCGTCATCTTTACAGTAACGGTTTACAACCAAGGTGATGTGACTGCTTACGACATTGACGTTGTGGACTACGTTCCAACTGACATGGTGTATGCAATTGCTGGCTCCACTGCAACTGGCACATTGGACACTGCAAATGCAGGGACAACCGGCTTTACCAACAACGATGATGGCACCTTCACCATTGATGAACTCGCAGCAGACGACAGCGTAAGCTTCGACATTGCAATGACAATTGACCCTGACTTCCAGGGCACGCAGATCATCAATTGGGCTGAAATTAGCGATGCTTCAGATGAAGACGGTGGTGCGAACCGCGTTGACATCGACAGCACGCCAGACAGCGACAACTTCAACCAACCGGGCGAAACTAACGACCTCGATGATGACAATGTCATTGACGAAGACGGCAAGAACGATGGTGACGAAGACGATCACGATCCAGCGCCAGTCACAGTCACGCAAACCTTTGACTTAGCACTGCAAAAGGTAGTGACCAGTGAAGGTCCATTTAGCCCGCAAGACTCAGTAGTCTTTACGGTCACGGTCTACAACCAAGGCACTTTGAATGCCTACGACATTGATGTCACGGATTACATTCCTGCTGGCATGACATACAGCGCGACGAACAGCACGGCGACGGGCGCACTGACCACCACGCTGGCAGAAACTGCGAATTTCACCAATAACGATGATGGCACGTTCAACATCGACTACCTGAAGCATGGCGATGATGTTAGCTTCGATATCGAAATGACGATTGCTGCTGACTTTGGCGAAAGCACCATTACCAACTGGGCTGAAATCTCTGATGCCTACGAACTTGATGGTAGCGAAACCGCAGTCGACGAAGACAGCACGCCAGACGGCGAAAACTTCAACCAAGACGGCGAAACTGACGATCTTGATGACGACAATGTCATTGATCAAGATGGTAAGAACGGCGGCGATGAAGATGATCACGACCCAGCCCAAATTGAAGTCACCCGCTTTGACTTGGCACTCGATAAGGTCTTGGTCACCGAAGGTCAAATTAGCCGTGGCGATGCAGTGACTTTTGCAATCACGGTCTACAACCAAGGCGATGTTGATGCCTTCGATGTCACCACAGTGGACTACGTTCCAGCAGACATGACCTTTACTGGCTCAAACGCTGCTGATGTGACATCGTCTGCCGATGGCGCAGCAGTTGTCGTGACTGACAATGGCGACGGTACCTTTGAAATCGATACCATTGCAGTGGGTGACAGCGTCACCTACAACGTAATCTTGACCATCGATCCGTCATATGATGGCACTGCAATCACAAACTGGGCAGAAATCACTGGCGGTAGCGATGCAATCGATGGCAACCAACGCGTTGACATCGACAGCACGCCAGACAGCGAAAACTTCAACCAAGATGGCGAAACCGACGATCTCGATGATGACAACGTCATTGATCAAGACGGTAAGAATGGTGGCGATGAAGATGATCACGATCCAGCGTTCGTGGAAGTCACCCCAATCTACAGCTTGGGTAACCAAGTTTGGGAAGACACCAACAACAACGGTCTGATCGATGCAGATGAACCACTCTTGGAAGGCATCTGGGTTGAATTATGGCAAGACGCCGACGCCGACGGTCTGCCAGATGACATCAATGACGATGGCGTGATTGACGAAAACGACATGTTGGCAATGGACACCACTGACGCTGACGGGTTGTACTTGTTCGACGACTTGCTTGCTGGCAACTACTTGGTCAGCATTCCAGCAGTCGAATGGATTGACGAAAACGGTGACAATGGCCCATTGGCAGGCTTGGTCTCATCTACGGGTGATGATCAAACTGACACGGACAACAATGACAACGGCATTGACCCTGCTAACCCAGGTGAAGATGTGTGGTCAGACACCGTGGTCTTGGGTGACGGTGAACCGACTGGTGAAGATCCAGACAATGACGCA
>JAHDIM010000470.1 GCA_020630805.1 Anaerolineales bacterium | reverse complement strand
AGGATGATGCCAAGGTGCGTCAGGTAGCCCCCGTAGCGGCGGCGGTCGCGCTTCAACAGCTGCCACATGGCAACACCATAGCCCACAGACTGCGTTTTGCGCCGTGCCATTGCGCCACGATGGAATTCATACAGATTGACAGCCGCTGCCCACGCACACAGCCAAATGCCAAGTAAGGCATAGCCATTGCGAACGCCCATCACTAGTGCAAATGCTAGCCCGAGTAAGGAAGCAGCCGCAGGTTTCCAAATGGCTTGCCCGAGCCGCTTGAGCGACATCATGGTCCATGCGGTGAGGGGGGCAACACCCATGAGGAACAGCAGCATTGCAAACATCGGCCCGGCAGTGCGTTCATAGAAGGGCGGGCCGACGGTGATTTTTTGGCCGGTCAACGCCTCGGAAATAATCGGATAAATTACGCCCCAGAAACAGGTCGCCAGAATTGCCATAAAGACAATGTTATTTAGCAAGAACATCCCTTCGCGCGACAGCCAACTGCTGAGCACGCGGTCGTTCTGTAGGGTGTTCCAACGCCAAATCAGCAAGGCTAAACTGCCGGTCAGCGTGACTGTTAGGAAAATAAAGAACGGCATCCCTAGCGAGCTTTCGGCAAAAGCGTGCACGGAAGACAACACGCCGGTACGCGTGAGGAATGTGCCCAGCACCACCAGCGCATAGGTCAAAATAATCAGCACCATGTTCCAGTGTTTGAACATGCCACGTTTTTCTTGAATAATGACCGAATGCACGAAGGCAGTCGCCGTGAGCCATGGCATAAACGCCGCAATTTCAACCGGGTCCCACGCCCAGTAGCCGCCCCAGCCCAGCAC
Organism: Anaerolineales bacterium; assembly: GCA_020630805.1. GTDB lineage: Bacteria > Chloroflexota > Anaerolineae > Anaerolineales > UBA6668 > JAHDIM01. The sequence goes on along the minus strand of JAHDIM010000470.1, from coordinate 1,532 downwards.
GTCGTAGGCCCAGCGTCCGCCCAGCACTAAGCCAAGTGACAAGAACAGCCACGCGACCAGCGTCCAACGGCGAGAGGCCCGAATCCAGACATCGTCTTGACGGCCAACGGCCAGCGCGCCAATTGCAAAACAAAACGGCACAATCAGCCCGATGAAGCCCAAGTAGAGCATCGGCGGATGAATGATCATCCCCGGATGACGCAGCAGCGGATTTAGGCCATTGCCATCGGGTGGGATATACAGTTCAGCGCCAACCTTTGGAAAAATGGAAGAGGACGTAATGCCAAATTGATCGATCCAGATTTTTTGGAAGGGGCTTTCGTAAAAGATGTTGAGAATGAGGTAGAAGCCCAATGTTACGGCGGCAGTGGCGATGACATATGGCTGCATGTCACGTTCGTAACGCCAGTCGCGCATCAGCATAAAGGCGATGAACAGGCTAGACAGCCACGACCAGAATAACAAGCTGCCTTGTTGTCCACCCCACAGCGCGGTGATGCGCAAATACGTTGGCATCGAGCGACTGGAAACGCTGGTCACATAGGCGACCTCAAAATTCCCGTTGATCAGCATCAAGACCAGCAGCAAACAGGCTGCGGTCAGAATTGGGAACGTCAGGACACTGGCAACCCGCGACGACTCAAGCAAGCCCGCATGCTTGCGCCGTGCCGCCACAAGAGACGCTACTGCTGCATAAATGGTGCAGGCAAAGGCCAGGATTAGAAGGAGTTGTCCGAGATCGGCGAGAATCATTGGGAATTTTCAATGATCAACAGTCAATATTCAATTGCCAATGCAAGCTGGGTTATCCGTGCTTATTGACAATTGACTGTTGAATATTAGCTATTGTCAATTGTCACTTCGTCTTCATACCGCGTTGGGCATTTCAGCAGCAGTGTGTCGGCGTAGAACACGCCGTCGTCACCTAAGCGACCGTCCATGATGGCTTGTGATTGTTCATGGAGTAAGTCCGGTTTTTCGCCGACATATTTGACTTGAATACGCTGGGCATTGGGGTCTTTGACCGCTTGATCTAGCACGACTGCTAGCCCGCCGAGTGCATCGATGTCGCTTTGATCGCCGGGAACGTGGGCGACTTCAAAGGTGAGTTCGAGCGTATCCAGATCATAGGCAATGGTTTCACCGATGACCGCACCGGAAATGCGCACGTCTTGGCCTACTGCGGAGCGTTCGAGCAGTTCATCTACCGTGAAAAAGTAGTTGGCGGTGGTTGCCGTATTGCTCGCAATGAGATATACAACAGCGGCTAAAATGAGTAGGCCGCCGATGAGAAATTTCATGCGATTTGGGTTACTAGTAGCAATGGGAGGAGACGCAGTTGTCATGGAACGTCACTGAGATTTCCGTCAGTTGCGGAGGTAAATTTCAACTATCAACTGTCAATTCCACTCTGTTTTGAGAGTTGATAGTTGACAGTTGAGCTTTTAGTTTCTCGTTTGTACATTTTATCACTAACGATTTTTTCGCCTTTTATTCAAAGCGATTTCTGATGTGTTACCAATGTTAGTGAT
>JAHDIM010000077.1:5645-14961 GCA_020630805.1 Anaerolineales bacterium | reverse complement strand
CGCCCAGCGACGCGGACATGAATGTTGGCGCGTCGTTCACCTGCGCGTTGGGTAAAGACATATTTCTCCCATTGTGACGGGTCAGGGGCTTCCCCTAACGGTACATGATCTGTCAAGGCCGGAAAGTGTTGATACCCAGCAGCGACGAGGCGCTCCACAATACTTGGCTGTAGTTCTGACACAGTCACCTGCACATCGATTACGTCTTTTGCATGCAAGTTTGGCACCGAGGTTGACCCAATGTGGTCAATCGCGACGGCTAGCGTGCCGAGGACACTTGCTAGATCAACTTTGATTTTGGCAAACTCAGCAGCCCACCGTGATTGATGCAACACTAAGACAATGGAAGCCACCGGCGCTTTTAGTCTTCCGCCATCGCAGACACGCGAAACGTCGCGTCAACACCTGCGCTGACTGTGGTTGTATTCCCCAGCGTGAAACCCAGATCCACGCTGCGCTGCTTGGCGCGTGGCGCGGCTGAGGCCATCATCATGCGCTGCTGTGGGGCTGGCGCGTGTCCAGACTCGTGCAGGGTATGAATGCCAAGCACCCGGACGCCCAGCAGAGCGGCATCGTCTTTGGCTTGGTCTAAGGCTGCTTGTAATGCTTCCGTACGCAACCGTTTGCGGGTCGCCTTCGCTTGACTGTAATTCCAAGTCAGGTGCTGCATTTGACAATTCTTTTGGCTGGCAATCGCACCTAAGACATCTGCCAATTGATCGATACTCACCTTGGTCAGCGTGATGCTGTAGCGCGCCGATGATGACTTGAGCAGCATCCCGGCTTGCATATCAAAATTGACGGCCTTCAGTTTGATTTTGTCTTCGGCTACACCAACGCGCGTCAGTGCTTGCACCAGTGCCCGCACTTCTTTGGCTTGCTTGAAGGCCTGTTGGCCTGAGACGACCGAACTGCCATTGACGTTCAGATGCAGATCAGCGGAGTCGGCATCCAGTTCGGCTTCGCGGTGAATGTGAATTGAAATCGTATCGGGTTGCATGGTCAGTCTTCCTATGAAATATTACGCGCCACAATGTCTGTAGGCAGGCCATCAATCGAGTGTTGATTTTTCTTTTCCCAATAGGCTTTGGTGCCGTCTTCGCCCTTCTTCGTGAAGTGATCATTGAGCTGTTCACGTTCTTCAACGTAGTCAAAGAATGGCACCGCCATCCCGCACGAGGTTTGCACCAGATCCACGGTCATATCAAACACTTGGCGCGCACCCGGCAATGGATTGAAATGCGCATACAGTTCATCCCAATCTGGATCGTTATGATGCACAGCCCGCGCAGTGCCGTATAAACGCAAGATCACTGGACGGCCTTCAAACGCCGCAAACATCACTGTCATGCGTGGATTTTGCATCACGTGCGCAGCGGTTTCGTTGCCACTGCCAGTCACATTGAGCCAAATCACGCGGTTTGGATCCAAGACTTTGAATGTATCCATTCCTTTGGGAGAAATGTTGACGCGGCTGTCTGCGGTTGCGGTGCCTACGAAAAAGATCTTTTGCGCTGCGATTAAGTCTTGCTCGCGGGGTTCAATTTTTGAATATTTGGTGCCCATATGTCTCCTAGCTTGAAAGGTAAGGTTATGGTCTTATGCTACCAGAACAGATACAGACAAAGGCAATGCTTAGGCCACTATTGATCTTGCTATAGGAGACGGTATGGCTCAATTGTTAAATGATATCGGGGTAGTGACATGACGCGTCATGTCACTACCCCGTTGCTTTCGAGCAAACCTAATCTTTAGTGTTGAAGCTGTGACTGACGTGAAGACGCACTGACTAAACCGACACTATAGGCGATGACACCGATGACAATCCCAGCGAACACACAGATATACCCTGCCCCAATCAGACCAAACTTGATGCTAGCAAAGCTGGAATAAACCAACGCGATCCAGTTTGGGAAGGTTTGTGGCATGGCAAGCATGACGAATGACACTAGATTCTCAAACGCATCCATCAGTGCGCCAAGTGGGATCAAAGTGCTGGCGAAGGTTGTAATGCGAAACGCTAAGCTGTCTACTTTATAAGCACGACGCACCAACAATGGAACGATCAAGCCCATCGTTGCCATGGTCAGCATGAACAGATAGTCAAACAACTGGGTTTGGACGTAAGTGTTGAAGGTGCCTGCATCTTGCATGACCGCATACCAGGCTTTGATCTGCGCTCCATCAAAGGCAGTTTGACCTTCAAAATATGGCACTGGAAATTGAGAGCGAGCGTAGAAACCATCCAACACAATGTTGGTGACCCGGAAAATGCCGAAACTGAGTACGCCTAAAACGATGTGAACTGGTAATGACAATGAAGCGATGCGGGTTTTGAGTGCTGACATGATTGATCTCCTAAGTGAGTAAGAATTGCTGTACAATTCAAATTGTATTCTATGGAATTTATTTTATATTCCGTGGAATATTTTTGTCAAGCCCAATTTCTGAGTTGGTCAAATTTGTCATTTCAAAGAGGATTTTCAATTGAACTCTGCCCCACCCTCGAACACTCAACTGCAACAGCTTGGTGCGGTTGGCACTTGGCTTGCCATTGTGACGCAGCTATACAACACACGGATGCAAAAATTGCTTTCGCAGTTTGATGTCACCTTGACTCAGTTTGCCGTACTCAATCATCTCGCGCGGCATCAGCAACAGCAGTCGACAATTTCAAGCATCGCGGCAGCGATTGAAGTCAATCAACCTGGCGCGACCAAAATCGTCAAGAAATTTACCGAGCGCGGTTACTTAGACGTCACCCGTGATCCTGACGATGCGCGTAAACGCTATGTGGTGATTACAGGAAAAGGACTAGCATTTATTGGGGAGATAATGCAGTCGATGGGGCCAGACTTTGCACAGTGGTTTGTGGACTGGCAGCCAGAGGAACTTGGGCAGTTTATTGGCAATTTGCAAAAGCTTGGCGCATGGCTGGACGAAAATCGGCTCCCATAGCGACGGCTAATCACCATGACCATTGAAATACGCCAACTTACAGAAACTGACCTAGCGTCCTTGCTAGCGCTTTACACGCATCTACATGAAAAAGACGCACAGGCATCCTCTGGACGTCTGTCTACAGTCTGGCAACAGATCGTAAATGATCCTGCCCAAGTCTATGTAGGGGCTTTTGTTGAGGCGACCTTGGCATCCGTTTGTCACGCCACCATCATTCCAAACCTCACGCGTGGTGCCCGCCCATATGCAGTCATTGAAAATGTGGTCACAGCCCCACACTACCGCAGACAGGGGCTGTCTAGACAAACGCTTCAGACGCTTATCGATATTTGTTGGCAAGCCAATTGTTACAAAATTATGCTGTTATCGGGCAATCAGCGTGGCGGTGCGCACCGTTTGTACGCTAACCTTGGATTTGATGCCTCTACTAAGCTTGGATATGTGTTGAAACCCGACTAAGAAGAAATGCCTCACGCCAAGCCTGCAAAATCAGTACGATGAACAGCACCACAAAACATAGGCTGGCACCTTCTGCCGCCCAAGACGCTGAGCCTGAGACATAGGCAATTAGGATAGAGAGAGCGGCAACGCCACAACTCAACGCCCGCCACCAGTGCTTTTCAATCGCATACGCCACTGACAGTAAGGCCGACACACAGGCAATTGCGCCCCACTTCAAATATGTTGCGACGTGCAGTTCAGCCAACAATGGTATTGGCGACTCAGCACGCGACAACACATCTGTAATGCCAAACAACACGCGATTTTCGTTGTAATCAAATGGAACAATTAACACGCTGACAATGACGGCCAACCACATCCAGCGTTTACCACTCTTGACAGCCTGTAACGCCAACAGCGCAAAGACACCAGCATAGGCAATCGGGAAGATCATATCGACGCGGTGCCCTGCATCCATCTTGGCCCGGTTTTGAATAGCTGTTTCAGACTGGCCAGCTAGAAAAGCGACATCGGCTTCCGTTTGGGCGAATTCAAATGCAATGAGAGGGGAGTTCCAACCAGACGCTAACTCAGCTTGAAAGGGGAATAAAAAGAGCATCCACAGCGTGAGCAGCGCCGTCGCAATGCCAAACGTTGCGGTAAGAAAAGTCAGTTGACCTGAAGAAATCCTGCTCATGAACGTTTTGCCGCAGACGAGGCGGACGAAACTGGCTATTCTCGCCTCGTCATTCTCGTCCGCGGCTAATCTCTTCTAAGCACTTGCTTCAGATCGGGCTTTCAGACCGTCACTAAACGCTTGGAAAATTGGGTTCAGATCAGGAATTTGACCTTTGAACAAGGGCAGCAACAATCCGCCGAATTGTTCTTCTGTGGTGAATAATGTGCCGCCGTCTTCAGTGGCTGTCAGTGTGTGGGTGCGTTCTGACTTGAACAGGCCTAACGGCATGCCCCCGTTCAAGATCATTTTGTTGGGTTGATCCACCAAGGTAACCTTGGCAGGAAACGCCCGCTCTGGGCTAAGCTTCGTATAAAAACTCACCTTCTCGCCGAGGTTTAGCGATCCTTCCACGCGAACCATGTTGGGGTCCCACTCTGCGTATTTGCTGGTGTCTACCAACACCGCCCAGACAGTTTCTGGAGCCGCCTCAATTTTTGCTTGTGCTTTGAAATGCATGGAGCCTCCCTCCTAGCTAAGCGCTTGGCGCACGTAATTTGCCAATGCGTCTTTATTGTAGTCTGCTGACGTAATTCGCATGGTGCGCGTCTTTTTGCCATCGCCCTCTAACAGGCCGTATGGATCTTCAAATGATGCACCGTCGAAAAAGATCAGCGAGACTTTCCCTTTGCCGAGTACGGTTTGAATGTGATTCTTCTTCGTGCCGTAAACGAGACAATTTTTCCACTTAATGCTTTCGTTGAACTCCGGCCCAGCAGCTAACACTGCTTCGCGGATGGCATGAAACAGCACTGCAGCGCCTTCGTCCAAGTCAGCAAGATAGTCATTTACAACGTCGTTTTGAGATGGTGTGTAGTTCATATTTCAAATTGTAGGCAAGTCTCAGCGGCTTTCATTGTAAGAAGCGGCCATTAAGTTGTCTTGCAATACTGACGTAATTTGAAAATACTCGACGGGCGTGAGTCCTGTCAACTCCCGGAACGTGCGGTTCAAATGTGGCTGATCATAATAGTCACCGGCGCTTACGTTGTCTAAAATGCGCGGATCGTCACGGGTTGAGAAGTAGCAAGCTTGCCCCAAGAATTTATGCATGTTTTGGATCTTGCGCAGTTCTTTCTGGCTAATACCAAAGATTTTCTGGTAATAGCGTCGCTTTTGTCGCGCGGAATATTGTTGAAACCAAGTTGTTTCTTGGAGGGCATTATTAAGCAAAGAGTTACTCAACCCCTTAGTGGCTTGTTCGTCTAGAAAAGCTTCAAATTCAGAAGCAAATTCTGACAGCACACATTCACAGTCCGTACCCCACTGCAGCGGCACAAGTTGATTTGCAGCTAAATTCAGATTGAGGCGTTCGGCAAAGCATAGCGGCAGTCGAGTGCCAGACAGCTTGATACGACCTTGGAAACGCAGCCGAAACTGAGCAGTTTGGATCGTTTTGACGCACGCACGCGGCAACGGTTGCCAGTCTCCATCCCCAATGGCGTACGTAACAGTTCCAGCATTCAGCACAATGACATCGTAAAACAGCTCTGGGATAAAAAGCTCTTCAATGACATCGGTTTCGGCTGCCGTTAGCGACAACTGCCAATGGAAAACACCGCCAACGTCTGAGTGCCCAGAAAGTTTACGAAATGAAGCCTTCACGAATTACCTGTATGCCTCCTCCAGCGTCATTATAAACAAGCCAGATAAAAAGAAAACAGCTTGGTCATGCTAACAAGCACGACCAAGCTGTTTTGAAGTTTTTACGAGTCAGTTGACCAAACGGCCTAGCGTTAGCCACCCATGAATTGGCAAACTTTTAGCGCGCCATATAGGGTATTTGGTGAAGGCAACACCCAGCTTTTGGAGGAAGTGTCATAGTAATTGACAGAGTTCCCGCCATCATAAGTATTAGTCGAGCTCTCATGTGCTTCCTGGTCAACAATAATCAACGGTTGGCCCACGCCAGGGCCAGAGCTACTGAGTGCCACACAACGTTCCAGTCCAGAGCTAGACACCGGAGACGGTCCTGTTGATGAAAGGTAAGCAATTTGACCATCTTGCTGCACAATCACTGCAGTCTCCGCGCTTGCGCCTGCAACCCGTTGCGCAACATACTGTTGGTTTATGTAGGCTTGAACCAAGCTTGGCGAGTCGCCCGGCAAGAAATACTGAACGCAATTGCCAGTGTTTTTCCAGTCGTTGTCCGGCGCAATGTACACTTCAGGGCTAAGCACCCACACCATCCCATTTGACGGATCAGTTTCAATTGGACTATAGCCAAGCTTCAGTGCGCTATTTGCGCCAAACAGAACAGTGACGGTACCGTCAGTTTGAACATTCGCAATGCCATTGGAAGCATCAACAATGTAGCAATTGCTCCCTTCACCACCTACCATGTCTAATACGCCAATGGTTTTGCCACCAGGTTTTTGCCAAGTCTTACCCTGATCTGAGGAGTACTGCAACGTTGCGCCTCCAGGATGTGTTGTACCATCTTCAAAGGTGGTCACCCAGATATTATTGTTAGCATCGGTCGTGACATTTTTTGTGATGCCGCCATCACGTAAGGTCGTTTCGCCAGCTGAGGTCCATTTTTGCAAGTTGTTGTCTGCTGTGACATACAAGAAATTGCCAATCATGTTTACTGCCTCCTATTATGAGCAAGTATTGTGAAGTAGTTGGTTACTGTGGATGGTAATGTAACGCGGTTTTCATACCCAAGTACACGTCACATTGGGTTGATCTTAGCGCATATCCCCCAGCTTTTCTCAAGAAAGAACTATATTCGCACTAACTCCTAACCACAACAGAACACTCCTCTAAATTCATGCCTAATTAGAACTATAGAGCGCAGGATTACTTTATCTTTGAAATAAATAACAGGTACTGTTACAACCCGATTCCAAAAAAAGAGGCGGTCCCTTCAAAAATAAATTCGATGGCAATTGCAGCCAAAATGAGGCCGGTGACCTTGCTCATGACAGACAATGCTGTCTTACCAATCCGATCGCTGACACGCGCCCAGGCACTGAGTGACAACAGCATAATCAACGCTACCGACAAAATTACCCCCAGCAATAGAACTTGATGCTCCACTGTCTGAGACAACCCGCTGTAAATCACAATCGTACTGATGGTGCCAGGCCCAGCCAGCATTGGAATACCCAGCGGTACAATCCCAAGCGTGTTTGACTTTTCGCCAGCACCATCGCCCACTAAAGATGGCAACTCGATAATATCCATCATCGACAGCCCATAAAACAAGAACATCACCCCGCCCGCAACTTTGAATGCATCAATCGTAATGCCAAAGACGTTCAAGATACGCAGCCCAAGAAAGGCAAAGATCACCATAGTGACCACGAACGTCATGACGGCGGAGACAACAGCCCGACGTTTTTCAGTTTGGGATAGAGAGTCTGTCAGACCCGCAAAAATTGGCAAGTTACCAATTGGGTCTGTCATAACAATCAGGCCAATAAGCAGTTTTGAATACTCTGGCCAGTCGAGGATAGCGTTCCAATTCATAAGTTTCTGTCTACGTGATCAATGCATGCCATGAACAACGTTGTGCGCCATTACGCCGTCCAAGACAAATTCAACTGCAATTGCAGCCAATATAAGCCCCGTAATTCTCGCCATGACATTCACAACAGTTGGGTCCACATATTGACTTAGCCTACTCCAGACCGTGAAGGCAAGCAGCATGACGGCAGCGACTGAAAATACCACCGCAACTAATAGGATCATATGCGCCATGGAGTCATGCAAACCACTGTAAATGATAATCGTCGTAATGCTACCTGGTCCGGCCATCATTGGTATGCCCATTGGGATAATGCCGACTGAGCCACCGCTTTCCTCTAAACTTTCACTACTTAGCGACGGTAATGTAATCAAGCCCATCATGGATAGTCCATAGAACATAATCATGATGCCGCCAGCCACTTGGAATGCTTCAATGCTAATGCCAAAAATTGCGAGGAAGCGCACGCCAAAGAAGCCAAACACCAGCATTGCCACAACAAACGTAGCCACTGCGGCAAAGTTATCTCGGCGCTTTTCAGCTGGGGTGTGGTTGCTCATGAGCGCCGATACAAAGACTAGGCTTGTAAGCGGGTCGAGCATGACGAGTAGTCCAATAAACATTTTGGAATACTCAGTCCAATTGAGTAGTTCTGTCCAATCCATGATGTAGTTTGTGTTTGGTTACGGGTTGAGGAGTTAGGCTAATGGGATTAGACAATCAACTCAAGGTTACATATTACCCATCCATTAGCTTGAAGAAATTTTCGAGGAAGCGTGCTCCGGCCTGATGCTCAGCATCAAACCGTTCTGGATGGAATTGGGTCGCAAACAAAGGTTTATCACGATGGGCAATAAACTGGACGGGTGTCGTTTCCGTTTCCGCAAACCGTTCAAACCCGTCTGGAACCGACTTAATCTCCCAATAGTGCAATTCCATGAATTCAGCCGTGTCATCGATTCCCTCAAAAAGCGGATGTGGTTGCGTACGCTTGACTTGCATAAAACCACTCTCATGCTTGCGTTCACGCCACGCGTCGTCAAACATATCTCCCTCGCCAGCAGGATCAATTGGCGCTGCCGTTGAGCCGTAGCTTTCGGCAATCATCATTGCTCCGCCGCAAATCCCAAGAGTCGGCTTCACACTTTGGCGAATGATTTCACGTAATCCGGCTAAGTCTTCTTCCGTATAGTGTTGAAACTCTGTCCGATTTCCGCTTATGAGCACTGCTTTGGCCGCGACAGCATCAAGCGCAGCCAACGATACATCGGTGTACCGCATGACTAAACAAGGCTCGCCACTAATTTGCTCAAGTTTATATTTGATGTCGAGCGTTTTGGCGCAATGGTCTTGCCAGATTTCGGGGAAACCACGCACGCGGTCGTGTTCAATGTCTACGTAAACGATCATAAGAATGAGAAAGCGTCCACGAATAGCACGAATGGACACTAATTACAGGATGCTATTCGTGCATATTCGTGTCATTCGTGGATTCAGCTATTCAAGAGATTCTCTTCAAATGGATAGCTGGTCAACACTTCATAACCATTTTCAGTGATCAGCACTTGATCTTCTAGTTTGACACCTTGGCCACCCTGCTTTTCACCAAGGAAACTTTCAACACAAATCACCATGCCTGGTTGCAGAACGCCGTCGTACCCAAATGCTTCCCACACATTCGGGAAATAGATGGCTGGCGCTTCGTC
>JAHDIM010000077.1:0-5545 GCA_020630805.1 Anaerolineales bacterium | reverse complement strand
CGTCGTACCCAAATGCTTCCCACACATTCGGGAAATAGATGGCTGGCGCTTCGTCTGCCAAGCCAACGCCATGATATTGCACGGAGTACGTGTTGTACTTAGCTGCGTCATACATAAACGAGTCAAAGGTCAGGTCTTTGTAGGTCAGACCGGGCTTCAGCCATTCCGTATTGCGTCGAATTTGATCTAAGGCTTTGGTGTAGACATCTTTTTGCTGCAAGGTTGGGGCTTTGTCGCCACACAGCCACGTGCGCGACATATCTACACAAATGCCATAGGAGCCGATGAGGTCGGTATCAAAGGCAACCAGATCGCCGTTTTCGATCACTCGACTGCTACATTCCTGATACCAAGGATTAGTCCGTGGGCCAGACGACATCAGGCGTGTTTCAATCCATTCACCGCCGCGCGTGATGTTTCCGGCATGTAGGACTGCCCAGAGTTCTTGCTCCATCATGCCCGGCTTCATGGCCGCATGCATTTCCGCAATCGATGCTTCGCAGGCATGAATTGCACAGCGCATAGCCTTGATTTCCTCCGCGCACTTAATCTCGCGCGCCAGCTCCATTATTTCTTCGCCGTTTTTGATCTCGATGCCTTCTTTTTCCAAAGCCCGCATCCCGTCGTAGCCACAGCGATCTAGCGCGAGGCGCATATTGCCACCCCCGTGCTGACGGACTAAGTCGGCGATTTCAGCCGCCCACTTTTCAGCCTGCTCTTCATAACGATCTCCAGCGATCAGGTAAGCCCATGACATTGCTGGCCGAATTTCATCGACGTTTTGTGTATGGACGTTGAGGTGCTCGCCATGGCTGAACTCGAACTGAATGACTGGCCCCTCAGTCGGCACGAAACAATAACGCGTGGCATTATGCGTAACCCAGAGTTGCATATTGGTACTGTCCGTTGCATACCGAATATTGAGCGGATCCCACAGGACAATGCCAGCATAGTCAAACTTACGTAGTGTTTGACGCACGCGGCTCAGCCGATAGGCGCGAATTGCGTCCATATCTGGCAATTCAAGGCCAGCAGTCTGCCATTCACCAACTGCCAAGTGGCCGGGGCCAAGATTATGTAGATTTAGGCTTTCTGCGTATTGAATTGTTTCTGTGGAAGGTTGTTGTAACGCACCAATTTTGGCGCGGTGCTTGCCAACGATGAGATTTGCCATGATGCCATCCTTTGTAAGTTGAGATGGAGGCATTATAGTTATTTTTCTAAACAAGACGTGCAGCATTGCTAAAACAAATGCACATTTCGCTGATCTTTGGTGATCGTTATGAGAATTGAACACATTGCCCTTTGGACAACTGACTTGGAGCAAATGCGCCGGTTTTACACAACTTACTTTGGTGCAACAGCTACTGCAAAATACAAAAATCCAAAGACGCAATTTGAGTCATATTTCTTGACGTTCAAAAGCGGCGCGCGCTTGGAAATTATGCAGCGTCCAGACGTGCACGAAGGTTCAAAAGAGGAAATATTAGGCTATGCCCATTTTGCAATGGCGGTCGGCTCACAAGCAAAAGTAGATTCACTCACCGCCCAGCTAATAACAGCTGGGCACGCATGCATTAGCGGACCGCGCACAACTGGAGATGGATATTACGAAAGCGTCGTGCTAGACCCCGAGGGAAACCGCATTGAAATTACAGTGTAGGTCATTAGCTATGGTTATGTAACACTCACTGCTTTTTTGAGATAAGTGTCACTACTCACCTGATCTAAGATAAACGCGGCAACATCGGCGCGTGAGATTTGGCCGCTTCGAATAGACGCATCTGTGCCCAGCCCGACTTGAATCTGTCCAGAGGCTGGATTATTGGTGAGTCCAGAGGGCCGCACAATTGTCCAATCCAAATCGCTGGTCGTCACAACAGCCTCCTGATTGGCATGATCTGCCATGACATTCTTAAGCAGAAAACGCACAAACAGACGCGACACAAACGTCAGTTGTTGAGCGCTGTCCCCAATTCCCATTGCTGAAATAACAATCAGGCGTTTGACGGCTGTCGCTTGCATTGCTGTGATGATATTGCGCGTACCGTCTGTTCTAAGCGTTGTCGCCCCTAACGATCCACTTCCCAAACTGCAAATAACCGCATCTGCACCACTCACAACATTGGCGACATGAGCAGGGGTTAGTACATCGCCCTGCACCACCGTGAGGTTCGCATGGGGTTGGTCTAGCTTTTCAGGTGTTCGCGCCAACACGGTGACGATATGGCCACTTGCTAGGGCTTGACCTGTGAGTTCTTGTCCGGTTGCGCCAGTTGCACCAAAAATCACCAATTTCATATCAAATCATCTCCCAATTACGGATGTAGTGTACCGCGCTCAACAGCAAGACGCGATACACTTTTGCGACACATACCAACAGTAAGAGGAAATTCAAATGTCTTCACTTAGTCAACGACTAGCAAATAACGAAAAAATTCTCATCGATGGTGGCACCGGAACGGAGTTAGAAGTTCGCGATGTTCCAATGGTCAAAGAGGCTTGGACTGCCGCAGCCTGTCTGACGCACCCTGAAGTGGTGCAAACGGTGCATGAAGAGTATTTAGCAGCTGGCGCAGAAATGATTATCGCCAATACCTACGCCTGCACCGAGCGCTTACTATCAGACGCAGGCATGATGGATTCGTTTGAAGACCTCAATCGGATTGGGATTGAGCTTGCCCAAGCCGCTAGGGCTAAGGCTGGCGCGACTGTGCCAATTGCCAGTTCCATCTCTACGACAGACATGATGCGCGGGCATCCAGATCCAGACTCCGTCCGAGACGGCTACCGACGTCAGGCAGAAATTCACGCTGCCACTGGTGCAGACCTGATTATTCTTGAAATGATGCGGGAGATCACACACACCTTGGTGGCACTGGAAGGCGCTAAAAGCGTTGGATTGCCAGTTTGGGTCGGTCTAAGCTGTATTGTCAAAGACGGCGATGTGTACTTATATGACGGCACCGATTTGCTGTCTGACATGCTGATTGCGCTGAAAGACAAAGGAGTCGAGCTGGTTGCGATTATGCACACCCTCACCCAAGACGTAGACGCTTGCCTCGATGTGATGGATAAACACTGGGATGGGCACGTTGGCGTTTACGCGCACTCTGGCGACTTTATTCCGCCAAAGTGGCAGTTCATCGACATGATTTCCCCTGAAGATTATGCAGCCAATTGCGAGCGCTGGCTCAAGCGCGGCGTGCAGGTTATTGGTGGCTGCTGCGGAATTGGTCCGGCACACATTCAGGAATTGAACAAGCGCTGGGATACGATTCAAAACTAAAACCGCTCACAAGAACTGGAAGCTGACGCCCGAGTTTAGCTTCCAGTTCTACCAAATTGCGCAGACTGCCAATCGGCATTGCGCATCATTTTTAGTAAACTTCTGCTCTTTTAGCTATTCCCCGCAGCCAAAATAGTAAATCATTCTTATTGTTGCTTTTTCCAACAATATCTGCATTATGATTTGCTGCAAGATGTGTGGCAGCAACATCGTCAACGTCTGTAATTTCTCAACCCACTTGCGTGTCCCGCTTTAGCAGCACCAAAGCCCACGCAGCAAGAGAAATAAGTAGTACCCATTTCAGTCAACAACACTAGATATCAACGGGAGATTGCTCTATGCAGACTGGTGCAACGCCAATTTGGCGTACCTTTATTTTGCTTGGAATCTTGGCAGCGATGCTCGTCATTTCATGGCTGCTGCCAAAGCCAGGCATCAATTACATTTACACATGGATTATCAATCTAGGATTGATGCTACTGTTCTTAGGTGCCTTGGGACGCTTTCGCGGACACGCTTACAATAAAGCGCTGTCTGTTTTAGTGCAAGACAATCGGCTTTTACTGTCTCGTTTCCAGCTTGTCCTGTGGACCGTGTTGATATTGGGGACATTTTGGACAATCGCCATTGCGCGGGCAGCCGACTCCACCAATCCAAATCACAGCGGCGCCTACTACTGTGCTAGTCATCTCCCCACCGCTACGCCAGCACCGACCCCTGCCGCTACGCCGCAGGCATCTGCAGATGGCGCTACGCCTCAATCTGCACCTTTGGCAACGCTCACTGCCGCCAATTGTTCCGGCCCAGCCAATATTGATGTGCCAGTTCAGATCTGGGCACTCCTCGGGATTAGCCTCACCTCTGGCGTGTTGGCACCCATCATCACTGAAAACAAGAAGCAGCAACGCCTGCGCATGTCTAACTACGTGAATGAAGCTGCTCTGGCCGATGATCATATTGTCGCTGGTACCACTGCTGTTGGAACCCCAAGCCGCATTCCACGCCTCTCAGATCTGTTTATGGGCGACGATGTTGGCAACTATCAATACATTGACATCTCAAAAGTCCAACAATTCTTCTTCACCATTGTTGGACTAATCGTTTACGCCACAGCAATTGGCGTAGAGTTGTACAACACGCAATCCATTGCGCAACTTGATATGTTCCCAGCCATCAGCCAAGGCTTTGTTACGATATTGGCCTTGAGCCACGTTGCCTATCTCACCAAGCAATCCGTTGCAGTGACACCAGCTCCCACTCCGATGCAAGCACAGCAACTGCCAACGCCAACGCCAACGCCAACGCCAACGCCAACGCCAACGCCAACGCCAAACGATACTACGCAGACGTCTTAGGACAAGGAAAAATACGATGTCAACAAACTACCCGCTTGGAATTGATGTGTCTTATGCCCAAGACGAAATGGATTGGGATAAAGCTAAGTCACAGGGAATTGATTTTGCATTCGCGCGGGCAAACTATGGGTTGAAATCACAAGACTCACAGTTCCACCGCAATTGGTCTGAGATGAAACGCGTAGGCTTATTACGTGGGCTCTACGCCTTCTTCTTTTTCAATGAAGATCCTATTGCGCAAGCAGATTTCACGCTAAAAATTTTGCAGCAAGCTGGTGGGGATTCAGACTTACCGCTCGTATTGGACATTGAGAAATATGTAAACAACGGTGTCGATTCAACATCGGCGGCGCATCGGGTCGAGGCGACGCAGCAATGGCTTACCTATATTGAGAAACAAACTGGACGCAGGCCCATTATCTATACCAGTTATTACGAATGGAGTATTACAGTAAACAGCACCGCGTTTAACGACTACCCACTTTGGGTGGCGAACCCATCGCAAGCTGCGCAACCTTACATGCCAGTTGGCTGGGACAAATGGCTGTTTTGGCAATTCGCCAGCGATGGTGACAACGCCGGCAGTCGCTTTGGCGCGCAATCTAGCTCAATTGATATCAATCGGTTCAATGGGTCCTTGGCAGAACTTCAAGCGCTGGGCAGCCGGTCATCATCAGATCAAACAATCCCTACCACGCCACCTGCGCCAAAACCAACGTCTTACACCGTCCAAGCGGGTGATAACTTAGCAGCCATTGCCGCCAACTTCAACACGACAGTGGCTGCCATTTCGCAGCTAAACAATATTTCAGATCCTAATTTGATCTATGTAGGACAGACGCTGAAATTGCCGTAAGGTGCACAGGGGTAGCATCGTGTAGTGACATGGCGTGCCATGTCA
>JAHDIM010000076.1 GCA_020630805.1 Anaerolineales bacterium | reverse complement strand
AGGTCAACATCACCCGTGTTCGTGATGACGTACGTCCACGCGACGTTTTCACCCACGTTGATGGCTGGGCCGGTTGGGGCGTCAGCGTCTTCGCCGTTGGTGGCTTTTTCAATATCTAGACTTGGGTTGGCAGTCCCAATGTAGTGACTTGGATCATCATCAGAGACGGTTGGTAAGGCTTCGCCGGTGGCTTGATCGACCAATGGGTTGCCCGCTGCGTCAGATGGCGTCCCGACCACAGAACCGAGGTTCGCATACTGACCAAGGTCAGCGGTGCTGGCAGCTTCACAAGTTTCGGTTGCGCCTTCAGCCAATGTTGCGATGGTACAAATCGCGCCGACTTGGTCGTCTGTGACAACCACATTTGTCAATGGAACGTCGCCAGTGTTGGTGACGACGTAGGTCCACGTCACGGCTTCGCCAACGTTGACGGCTGGGCCAGTTGGTTCATCAGCGTCTTCACCGTTAGTGGCTTTTTCAAGTGCAATGCTTGGGTTCGCCGTGCCAATGTAGTGACTGCGGTCTGCGTCCGTGACGTTTGCCAAGGTTTCGCCTGTAGCTTGATCCACAATTGGATTGCCAGCGGCATCGGCTGGGGAGCCGACAACCGAACCGAGGTTGGTGTATTGGCCGAGGACGGCTGTCCCAGTGGCTTCACATGTTTGATTCGCGCCAACAGCGAGCGCTGGGATCACACAGATTTCGCCAAGCTTGTCATCAGAGACAACGACGTTGGTCAGTTGGACATCGCCAGTGTTGGTGACGACGTAGGTCCAAGTGACGGCACCATCAACGTTGATGGCTGGGCCAGTTGGATCGTCGGCGTCTTCGCCGTTGGTGGCTTTTTCAATATCAATGTTTGGATTGGCAACACCAATGTAGTGGCTACGGTCTGCGTCAGTGACGTTTGGTAGTGCAGCACCTGTGGCTTGATCCACCAATGGATTGCCAGCAGCGTCGGCGGGCGTCCCCACGACAGACCCTAGGTTAGTGTATTGACCAAGGTCAGCAGTGCCGGTGGCTTCACAGGTTTGGGTTGCGCCAACAGCAAGTGCTGGAATGACACAGATTTCACCGAGTTTGTCGTCGGTGACGGCTACGTTGGTGAGTTGAACATCGCCAGTGTTGGTGACGACATAGGTCCAGGTCACAGGACCGTCAACATTGATGGCTGGGCCGGTTGGGGCGTCAGCGTCTTCACCGTTGGTAGCTTTTTCAATATCAATGCTTGGATTTGCAACACCAATGTAGTGGCTTGGATCATTTGCATTGACGTCGGCAACCGGTGTGCCGTCTGGATTTTGTAATGGTTGACCGTCTTCATCGACTGGTGTCCCGACGACGGACCCGATGTTGGCGTACTGTCCTAGATTGGCAGTGTCGGCGGCATCACAGGTTTGGGTGGCACCAGCAGGCAAAGCCTCGATCGTACAGATGTCGCCAATGACGTTGTCTGTCACGCGCACGTTGCTGAGCGTGACATTACCGGTGTTGGTAACGACGTAGGTCCATGTCACTGGTGCATCGACGTCGACTGCTGGGCCGGTAGGGGCATCGGCGTCTTCACCGTTCGTGGCTTTTTCAATGGTGATGGCGGGATTGCCTTGACCAAAGTAGTGACTTTGATCGGTGTCGTTGACCGTTTCATTGGTCAGCGGGCTGGTGGCTTGGACGCTACCGACGTTTACGTATTGACCGACGGTAGCGGTGCCGTTCAATTCACACGTTTCGGTTGCGCCAATTGGTAGATCGGCAACGGTACAGACTGCACCTAAAACGTCATCGGTAACGACGGCGTTGGTGAGAGGGACATCACCGGTGTTGGTAATCACGTAGGTCCACGTGACTGCATCGCCCACGTTCAGAACTGGTCCAGTTGGGTTGTCAGCATCTTGGCCGTTCGTGGCCTTTTCAATGTCGATGCTTGGCGTGCCAAGACCGAAGTAGTGACTTGGGTCACTGTCGGTTAGGTCTGTGTTGCTGGTTGCGTTTTCATTGGTCAGTGGGCTGTCTGCCGTGACGGTCCCCACGTTGGCATATTGCCCAGGAATAGCGACGCCAGTCGACGTACACGTTTCAGAGTCACCCGGTTGCAACACATCAATCGTACAGATATTCCCGATGACGTCATCAGTCACCTGTAGATTTTCAAGGCGGGCATCACCAGTGTTAGTGACCACGTAGGTCCAAGTAACGGCTTCACCAACCAGAATTTGTGGGCCGGTTGGGTCGTCAGCGTCTTGCCCGTTGGTGGCTTTTTCAATGTCCACGCTTGGCGTGAAGATTGGGAATGCGGTGTCAGTACAAATTTCATCAAACACGTCTTCCCCACACGCTTCATTGACAATGGTCATGTCTGCTGGGATCGCAGCAATATCAGCTTCGTAAGTGACTGTGAATGAATCGTTCGGATTAAGTTGATTTGGATAGACATACCCACCTTCGTCCAGCGGGAAGGGCGTTGCGCCGTTATCTGGAATTGGTGTGGTGTTGTTGAGTGTTGTCGTTCCGTTCACGTAGGTGATTTCACCCGGCAAGTTATCGGTGACTTGCAAGACGTTGGGTGGTTCAGGGCTGGTGCCGGTACTGGTGATGACAATGTCATACGCAATGCGGTCGCCAACGTTGAAGACACCGTTGCCGTCTGCATCATTGATTAGACGAACGCTCTTACTAATTGAGAAGCGCGGCACCCCTGGAATGGTCGTCCCGACATCAATTGCGGGGCGGCCTGGTGACGCAGTGTTTGGGTCTTGACCGTAGGTCCCAGAGAGCAGGGCGTCGCTACCGTCACAGACAAATATTTTTGTCCCAGTTTGGTCGCCGGTGGCGCTATAAATCACTACGCGTTCAAGTGGATTGACAGTGCGTTTTTCGTCATATTGGAAACCGGTGTTGCCATCGACCTGTGGGCCGCCATTCCCGTTGTAGTCAATACAAACATCAACCGCGCCCGTGTTGGTGCTGCCAGTGGGGTATGCAGCAGTCAGCCAAATCGGTGCGCTGTTTTCAGGATCAGTGCCGGTATAGCGCGGATCATCGCCCGGTGCCCAACCCACGCTTATAAAAGTAGAGAGGGCGGTTTCTGGAGAGAGTGAGTACCCCCAGTCGTGGGTATCGTTGCCATTGACGTTTGTGTCACCAGCGTCGACTGCGGCAACGCCATAGAACATGGCTCCGTTCGTGGTAAAGAAGTGCGCGGCTTGTCCATCTGGCACGGTCACTGGCACAACTTGGCCCGCAGCGACAGTGATAGGGGCTTGTGCGCCTGCGCCAGTTTCCCAGTTGACGGTGATGTCGCCTGGGCCGTCGTTGTAGAGATATACGACAGTGGCGTCGTCTGCTTTACTGCTAGTGGGGGAGTAATAAGAAGAAGCCCAGTCTTCTTTCGGAAAGAGTGTGAACCAGCGGGCTTCATAGTTGTCACAGATATCGCCCGTCAGTAAGTGGACTTGAATGTCTTTGTCAGAGGTGATTTCATCGCCAACGTTCAGGTTGCCGTCGAAGAAGAATGTTTCACCTTCATTTAATGTGGCGACCTGTGTGCCGTTGAGATTGACAACCGTATTGTCTTCGGTGGCCATGATGGACGCACCTGTGTAAGAGAATGAGTCATTATCCAAAGTGGTTGGCAAGTCTGCCCCAATTGGAATGATGTAACGGGTCCCCCAGCGGAAGGTTGGGTAGAGTTCCCAAGCACCAGCCAAGAGCGTTTCAGAGCCAGTGGCCCATGAGGCACGCGTGGCGGCGACATATTTCGTCGTTGCAAATTTGTCGCGTCCGGTGAATAGTGGGGTTGCCCCCATATTGTTGGTATCGACATCATTGCTCATCACAATCACGTCCCCAGAGTTCAACACATCATTTGGATAACCCGGTGCAGCACCGTTGGTAGGATCGCCATCCCCCCAAATCTGCGTCGTTGTTTGGGTTGGGTTGGTGATGTCTGGCTCGTAACCATCTTCGTAATAGTCATAGTAGATGACGGTGTCGTCAAAGACCATGGTGATGGAGTTGTAGCTCGCAACGGGGTTGACTGGTGTGGGCGCGTTGCCACAGCCATCGTTATACAGATTCCCAAGCGATGTCAAAATGTTGTCTTCGCTCCATGGGAAATAGTAAGTGGCAACTGTACCAGTGGTCGTGCCAGCTTGTGGGTGTGGGGCGGTGGCATTGTCTGCATGAACAAGGGTGCCACCTGAGAATTGAATAAACATGCCAAGCGCAAAAAGGGCGCTGGCAAAAAGCTTGGTATTTAGTTTTTGCATAACTTCCTCTGAGTACCAATTAATCTAATGACTCAATACTCACCCATGGTATTTCTCAGGCTGCTGGAAGTCGATAGAAGTTCAGTTTCGATGTTGTTGAAAAACAGTTAGAAAGATTGTTAGAGGGTTAAGAGAGGGGGCTTTAGGTAAATATTCGTGTGGCTTGGATGCTTTGATGACTCTTTTTTCTTTGACAGGCGGGGATCTGTAGATATTTGAGGGGTGTGCATAGAATTTAGATTCGTCATGCTGTCCGCAGGTAAGGCTTGCTGCTAGCATCAGGCTATGGAAAAACGCGAAATTCCGCTAAATTCTGGGCCTGATTTTATGCACACCCCTCAGGTGTTTACAATGAAGCAACTAGAGCGTTCAGAGATATAGAACGCGACGCTGAGAAGAGCGTCGCGTTTTTGAGTTAAAGGTTAGAACACCACTTTACCCACATGTTGGTACAGCTGTTTTACTGATAAAGCTGTTGCAAGACCCTGTTATCTTACGACTAGATTTACGCAGTAACAGTGCTAAAGATTGTGAGATAGGAATAAATTTCTCTAAATTTATAGAATATGAGGCTGAATCTAACCGTCTAAACCAAATCTAAACAAAATAACGAGAGATTCTGACTAACCACAATAGACTCTCAATATTCCCTCTGTACTAGGTCGCTACACTAACAATAACGACTGAATAGGTTTTTAACGATTGGGTTGGAAATCAAGGGAATTATTAGTATGAATAACAATCTAAATAAAAGGCGAACAGTAAAGGTACGAAATATTCGCCAACGCCGTGCTTGGCCTGTAAGGAGTGTTCTGCTCTTTCTGGTGCTAAGCATTTTTCCTTTAACAGGTGTATTTGCAAACTCTGCAACGCCAGTGGTAAACACCACCATCTCTGTCTCCAAGACAGGCTCGGAGCCATTTGATGGGTCAACGTGGGATGGTAATGATCTCAACACTGCTGGCTTGGATGCAGACGAAGACAACAACGTTGTCCGGATGCAAGACTCCATTACCTACAAGGTTGAAGTGTCTGTCAACGACAACGACGTCGATGAATTGATTTCGACGGTTACGCTTGACTCCAAGCAAGCTTGGATCGAGTTGCCAACAGCCTGTAAGACAGATCCGGCTGAAGTGACAACAATCTCTGAAATCTCAGCAGATGGTCAGACTATGACGTGTAACCTTGGTCCAGCTATTGAAGGGACCGCGCGCACGTTCTATCCTGCAGCGCGTGCTTTGGCAATCTCGTCAGATGGCACCGATGTGACGTTGAATGACGACCGTGTCAGTGCTAACGTGTCATCTCAAGCCGATGGCATTTCTAATGTCGCGACAGATGGCCCAACAGATGTTGTTGTGACAGCAAATTTCGCGGTTGACACGTTCAAAGAACTCAAAGTGACCTCTCTGGATGATGAAGGTAACCCGCTTTACAAAGCACCGGCAAAAGTCGGCGAAGATGGGACAACCAATGGGTCAGTGATGGAATACATCATCAAGATTCAATATCAAAAAGGCTCTATGTTGGTTAATGCGCCAGATGAACTTGGTGGCGACTTTGAAATCGACATTGATCTGCTTGACCATTACTCAGATAACAACATTTACAACGACACCACGGTGATCGATGGAACCGCGACGCCATTGTCGTCCGGCGCTGTGTTGTATGACTGGGACCCAGACAAGCCTGCTTGTGAATTGGTTGGTGATCATGGCCCGAACGCAACTGTAAATTGTTCACAAGTGAATCATCTTATTGATGAACTCTCCGCGACATTTGATGGCAATGGGGTGAGCACAAGCGATGGTCTAAACGACCCGAATATTGCGATTGCATTGCAAAACATTGATGTGCGTGACCCAGACTCAGATACAAACTTAGTTGAATTGGCAATCAATATCTGGTTTAGCCAACCGTATGACATTGCAACACACCAGGGTTGTAATGATGGCCCAGATCCAGATCCAATTTGTACAAGCTTCACGATCAACTCTGTAGGTGTCTACGACGCCGGTGGTAACACAGTCATTGGGTATGATCCTGTGTCGACCGAAGATGCGAATAATAATAATCTTCCTAATTTCAATGGTGCCGGCGAACCACAACCAGAGTATGTAACATACCCGCTGGTTTACACCACGCCAGGGTCTTGGACAACATTCAAGAATTTCTACGGGACGCCGTGGGGTGACAATACTAAGGCTCCTGAACAGTCAGTAGCAGAGGGGCAAACGATTCCTGTGCTGCTCAATATTTTTGACTATCGCCTAGCAGATGGTGGTCGCTCTCAACTTTGTGACAAGCTGGACACCTCAGTCTTTGAATTTGTTAGCCTAGCGCCGACCAACTTGACTGGCCTTGGCTATGGCTTCAACCAGCAAGAATTCAATCCAAATAAACCTTTGTGGGGCGGGGCTGCTGGAACAAATCATTTCGAAGCAACCAGCGATGACTATACCATCTTATACTCCGCGATCCCATCGTTTACAACGCCGCGCGCAACGGATGAAATTCAATACCTGACTGAAATTCGTGGTGCAACTTGTGAAGATGATGTCAATGGTGACGGGACATTTGTTTTAGATGGCCTCGAAATGCCAGGTGGTACGCCGTCTGCCTTACCAAGTGACTGGGTAACTGACCCCGCGACTTTACCAGGTGGTGCTGCTGACGTAACCCGCATGCGGATCGAGACCACGTATCAAGCTGACGCAAATGCTGCTCTATACCCCGGTCATGACCGATTTTCAATTGCAACGACGTTCTACATCAAAGCGAAGTTGGGTGCTGAACCCTATGGTCCAAGCGACTTTCTGCCTAACTACTCAGTGCGTCGTCGGGACAATATGCCGCAAAATGATCCAAGCTGGGGCGCGTGGCACGGGACAACGAGTGGTGGTGTAGATCCAAATGAAATTGATTTTGGCTATGAAGCCCTCATGGCTGACCGCATGGTATTGATTCCTTCAGGGATGTCTGTTGAAAAGTACACGGAACCACGGGGCCTCAAGGTTGTGCGTGGTGGTGACCAGATTGATTTCATTATCGAACCGACAGTTTTTGGGGGCTGGGCTCCTGAAATCACAACGGCAACCATTGATGATCCATTGCCCGCAGGTACAGATTATGTACTAGGCTCTGAACGGTTCTCAATTGATGGTGGAACCTCATGGTTGACTTACGATGAATTTGTGGCGGCAGCCACTGATGTCACGCTTACAACCGCAGCCAATAGCAATCCACGTCGACTTGACTGGGATTTTGATAGTCTTCAAGCAGGGGATCAACTCCCGCTCATTCGCTACACGGTTACAGTGGATCCGGAACTCACGTCTGGGACATTTACGAATACCGCAACATTGAACTCAGAAATTGGTGCTGACAATGATGGAAACGGTAGCGCTGATCCTCAACAGGCTAAATACCAGTTGAGCATGTTTGCTGATACTGGGATCGATGTGCTCAAGACCGTTGACTACCCAATTTATGAAGTCAACGCGCCATTCACATACAACCTGACCTACAAGAACTTGGGTGGTGAAGACTACTCAGGTGCTGAATTTATTGACATCCTGCCATATAACGATGATGGCACCGGTCAATTCACCAGTGGGTTGGCAAGCACCCGCGTGCCATCTTCGACCTATAGTGGCACGTACGAAGCAACGGCCATTGTCACTAACAACAGCGAAACGGTCTATGCGACCAATGCTGACCCGACAACCATCGAACAAGATCCTTGTCATGTCAGTAACCAACCGGCCACCTATGTGCCAGTTGCCGGTGACCTTTGTTACCTGGCCTTTGTTGAAAATGGTGGCGCATTCCCTGGTGGTGGCGCCGCTGGCACTGGAACAACGGTCTGGGAAGAATGTACAGTCCTAGATCCATTAACTTGTGGGGCGCTGACCGCCGAGGAAATTACCGGCTTGCGCTTTGAAGCCCCTTCAATGCAAGCCATTGATGGTGGTCATACCCTTGAAGTCGAACTGACTCCGTTGGGTAACGTTGGCGGCACGCCTGATCTTGATGCTGAAGGCAACGTGACTGCAGCGTCAACGGGCGACGTTTACACCAACAACTTTGGTGGCCGCGTGCCAGAAATCTCACTGCTCGTGATCTCAAACGATGTCAGTGTCACCATGGTCAACGGTTCAATTGGCGACCGCGTTTGGTATGACGCCAACGAAGACCAAGGCCAAACCGGTGAAGATGGCATTGAAGGTGTGACGGTCATGTTGCTAGACGGTGATGGCAATCCAATTTATGTTGATCCAGTCACGGGTGGCATTGTCGATGCAGACACGCCAGACGCCATTCCATACACTGCCGTGACCGATGCCAACGGCAACTACACTTTTGACAATTTGCCCTCTGGCGACTACCAAGTCGTGGTGGATGACACCACGCTGCCAGTTGGGATGGAACAAACCTATGATGCTAGCGGTGGCTTAGATCACACCTCGGCTTATAACTTGCCACAGGAAACCGACACGGCTGGGCAACTCATTGGTGTTGAAGATAACGACACCCAAGACTTTGGTTACGTCGAACGCCCAGTCTTTGACTTGGCCTTGCAAAAGGTTGTGAATGGCACTGGCCCATTTGTGCCGGGTGGCCCAATTACCTTTACGATTACGGTCTATAACCAAGGCAATATGGACGCGACCGACATTGCGGTGACCGACCATCCACCAGCCGGACTGACCTATAGCAGCTCAAATGCAGCAACCGTCACGACGACCACAGACACCAACGCCGTAGTGGTGACTGACAATGGTGACCTGACCTTTGATGTGGACGCCCTTGCCGCTGGCGACAGCGTCGCGTTTGATGTGACCATGACCATTGGGGCGGACGCCTTTGGCGACCTCACTAACTTTGCTGAAATTACTGGCGCAGATGATGACGGTGACCCCGGAACAGCTGCCCCTGTTGACCAAGACAGCACCCCAGATGGCGAAAACCAAAACACCGATGGTGAAGACGCCAACATGGTTGATGATGCAATTGACCAAGACGGTCTCAACGGGGGGGATGAAGATGATCATGACCCTGCACCGTTTACGGTCTCAGTCTTTGACCTTGCATTAGAAAAGGTATTGGCAAGCCCAGGTCCATTTACACCGGGCGATCCAGCAACCTTTACCATCACGGTCTATAACCAAGGCAACGTGGACGCGACTGACATTGAAGTGACCGACCATGCGCCAGCCGGATTGACCTATAGCAGCTCAAACGCGGCGACAGTCACCACCACAACAGATACGAATGCAGTTGTGGTGACTGACAATGCAGATTACACATTTGACATCGATGTGCTGGCCGCTGGTGACAGCGTCGCCTTTGATGTGACCATGACGATTGGCGCAGACGCTTTTGGTGATGTGACCAACTTTGCTGAAATCAGCAGTGCAGACGACGATGGTGACTCTGAAACCGCCGCGCCAACCGATGTTGACAGCACGCCAGATGGCGAAAACCAAAATACAGACGGTGAAGACGCCAACATGGTTGATGGTGCTCTCGATGGCAACGGCAACGCTGGTGGTGATGAAGATGATCATGACCCAGCGACCTTGACTGTGGATGTCTTCGACCTTGCATTGGTCAAGACGCTCAGCAGCCCAGGCCCATTTGCACCGGGTGACCCAGCGACCTTTACCATCACGGTCTATAACCAAGGCAACGTGGACGCGACCGACATTGCAGTGACAGACCATGTCCCAACCGGTCTGACTTACAGCAGCTCAAATGCCGCCACGGTCACCACGACGACAGATACGAACGCCGTTGTCATCACTGACAACACCGACTCCACCTTTGACATTGATGCGCTAGCGGCTGGCGACAGCGTGGCCTTTGATGTCACCATGACCATTGCCGGTGACGCGAGTGGTGACTTGGTCAACTTTGCTGAAATCAGCAGTGCAGACGACGATGGTGACTCTGAAACCGCTGCGCCAACAGATGTTGACAGTACGCCAGATGCAGAAAACCAAAATACCGACGGTGAAGCCGCGAACATGGTCGATGATGCGACCGATGGCAATGGCAACGCTGGCGGCGATGAAGATGATCATGACCCTGCAACCCTAACAGTCGGGGGCTTTGACCTTGCGTTGGTCAAAGAACTGAGTAGCCCAGGTCCTTTTGCACCGGGAGATCCAGTGACCTTTACGATCACGGTTTACAACCAAGGCAGCGTCGACGCGACTGACATTGAAGTCACCGACCATGTGCCTGCCGGGCTGGCCTACAGTAGCTCAAATGCGGCAACTGTCACGACAACAACCGACACCAACGCAGTTGTCATCACGGACAACGGCGACTCAACCTTTGATGTGGATGCACTGACCGCCGGCGATAGTGTCGCGTTTGATGTCACCATGACCATCGCAGGCGATGCGAGCGGTGACCTCACGAACTTTGCTGAAATTAGCAGCGCCGATGATGATGGTGATCCAGAAACAGCTGCACCAACGGACATTGACAGCACGCCAGATGGTGAAAATCAAAATACCGACGGTGAAGATGCCAACATGGTAGATGGTGCCACCGATGGTGATGGTAAGAACGGCGGCGATGAGGATGATCATGATCCTGCAACGCTGACGGTCGATGTCTTCGACCTGGCCTTGATCAAAGAGGTTAGCAGCCCAGGTCCATTTGAACCTGGTGATCCGGTGACCTTCACGATCACGGTCTACAACCAAGGGAATGTGGACTCGACTGACATTGAAGTCACTGACCATGCGCCAACGGGCTTGACCTACAGCAGTTCAAACGCTGTAGACGTCACGACGACGACAGATACCAATGCAGTTGTCATTACTGACAATGGCGACTCCACCTTTGACATTGATGCCTTAGCCGCTGGTGACAGCGTGGCCTTTGATGTCACGATGACGATTGCTGCCAATGCTGGCGGTGACCTCACCAACTTTGCTGAAATCAGCAGTGCAGACGACGATGGTGACGCAGAAACCGCTGCGCCAACAGATGTTGACAGCACGCCAGATGCCGAAAACCAAAATACCGATGGCGAAGACGCCAACATGGTCGACAATGCGACTGATGGTGACGGAAACAATGGCGGTGACGAAGACGATCATGATCCCGCGACTCTGACTGTCGATGCATTTGACCTTGCCCTACGTAAAGAAGTCAGCGGTGCTGGTCCATTCGCGCCAGGTGGCACGGTGACCTACACCATCACGATCTTCAATCAAGGGAGTGTTGACGCGACCGATATTGCGTTCATTGACTACGCACCAACTGGTCTGACCTACAACAGCTCAAACGCTGCGGATGTCACGACCACAACCGATGCCAACGCAGTTGCCATCACTGACAATGGTGACTTCACCTTTGAAATTGATGCGCTCGCCGCTGGCGACAGCGTAGCAATTGACCTGACGTTGGACATTGGTGCCGACGTTAGCGGTGACTTGACCAACTACGCTGAAATTACTGGTGCAGATGACGACGGTGATCCTGAGACAGCTGCTCCAGTTGACATTGACAGCACGCCAGACAGCGATAACCAAAACACCGAAGGTGAAGGTGTCAACATGGCGGACAACGTCATTGACGGTGACGGACTGAATAATGGTGACGAAGACGACCATGATCCAGCCTTGATCACAGTGGCTCCATCGGGCACGTTTGACTTGGCTCTGCTCAAAGATGTCGCAGATGCCGGTCCTTATGCGGTTGGCGAGGACATTACGTTTACCGTCACGGTTTACAACCAAGGCAGCATTGATGCCACTGACATTGTAGTTACAGATCATGCACCTGCAGGTCTGAGCTACAGCAGCTCAAACGTTGCTGACGTCACCACGACGGATGACACGAACGCAGTTGTGATTACTGACAATGGCGACCTGACCTTTGAAATCGATGCCTTAGCGGCAGACGATAGCGTTTCATTTGACATCACCATGACGGTTGGGGCAGACGCCAGTGGCGACCTGACCAACTACGCTGAAATTAGCAGCGCCGATGATGATGGTGATCCTGAAACAACCGCGCCAACCGATGTTGACAGCACGCCAGACGGTGACAATCAAAACACTGACGGTGAGGATGCAAATCTTGTAGACGGTGCAATTGATGAAGATGGCAAGAACGGTGGTGATGAAGATGATCATGACCCTGCAACAGTGTCCATCGCTCAGTTTGACCTTGCGCTAACCAAGGCAGTGACCAGTACTGGCCCATACGAACCGGGTGACAGTGTGATCTTCACCATCACTGTCATCAACCAAGGCACCATTGACGCGACGAACATTGAAGTGACCGACTACGCCCCAGATGGTCTGACCTTGACGGCCTTCGAAAGTGCCAGCGCCGGTGTTGATGTGGACCTGACCTCAGGCTTAGGCACCATTGCAACGCTTGCGGCAGACGAAACCAAGTCTTATGACCTCACGTTCACCATCGATGCGGACTTCCAAGGCACAAGCTTGGTGAATTGGGTTGAAATCAGCAGTGCGGATGACGATGACGACTCAAGCAATACGCCACCAGTCGACATCGACAGCACGCCAGATGCTGACAATCAAAATACTGACGGCGAACGCGATGGTACCTTCGTTGACGACGCCACCGATGAAGACGGCAAGAACGGCGGTGACGAAGATGATCACGACCCAGCTACGGTCGTCGTGGGTCAAGTCTTTGACCTGGCCCTGAAGAAAGAAGCGATTTCAACTGGGCCGTTTACCGCTGGTGATGATGTCACCTTCGGAATCACCGTTGAAAACCAAGGCTCGCTGGATGCCTATAGCATTGATGTTGTGGACTATGTTCCGACTGACATGAGCTATGTCAGCAGCAACGCAAGCGCTGTGACAACGACAGACGAGAGCAACGCGATTGTTGTGACCGACAACGGCATGGACGGCAGCACCCTAAGTTTGACGCTCGACACGCTCCTAGCAGGCGACAGCGTTGAAATTGAAGTTACCTTCAAGATCGATGACGACTTTGCAGGCGACAGCATTGTCAACTGGGCTGAAATTGCCGCAGCAGATGATGACGAAGACCCTGACAATGATCCACCAACCGATGCTGACAGCACGTTTGACAGCGACAACCAAAACACCGACGGTGAACAACCTGACATCGTTGTCGACAATGCCACTAACCAAGATGGTAAAGATGGCGGCGACGAAGATGACCATGATCCAGAAGAAATTAGCCTAAAGCAACCGGTCTTCGACTTGGCGTTGATCAAAGACGTCAAAGAGAACCAAACCATTGTGCCGGGTGGCGACGTGATCTTCGAAATCACGGTCTTCAACCAAGGTCAGATCGATGCCTACAGCATTGACGTGACTGAGCATCCGCCAACGGGGCTAACCTTCAAGAGCGTCAACGCAGCCGACGTGACCAGCACTGAAGATAGCAATGACGTGGTCGTTACCGACAACGGTAGTGGGGCGTTTAGCATCGATACGTTGGCTGCTGGTGATCAGGTCACGGTTGAAGTCACGATGACGCTGGCCGACGATGCAAGTGGCGACTTGACCAACTTTGCTGAAATCAGCGCCGCAGATGATGACGAAGATCCTGACAATGATCCACCGACGGACTTGGACAGCACGCCAGACACCACGAACCAAAACGGTGACGGTGAAAATGACGACATGGTCGACAATGAAGTCGATGAAGACGGCAACAACGGCGGTGATGAAGACGACCACGATGGCGCAACGATCACGCCGAGCGCGCTCGCTGAAATTGGAAACTATGTCTGGTTTGACAACGACTTTGACGGCGTCCAAGATGACAATGAACAAGGCGTTGCTAACGTCACTGTCAACTTGTATGACGAAAACGACGAACTGGTTGCAACTACAACCACAGATGCAGACGGGTTCTACAGCTTTGAAGACTTGACACCAGGCGTTTACTCAATTGCATTTGATCTCGACACGCTGCCAAGTGGCTATAGCCCAACCAAGCAAAACAACGGCACCGACGACACGCTAGACAGCGATGCAGATCCAAGCACTGGGAAGACCATTCGCACCACCTTAGATGCTGGCGAAAGTGACACGACCTGGGATCTTGGGATCTATCAACCAGCTGGTCTAGGCGACTACGTCTGGTTCGACACGGACGCAGACGGCATCCAAGACAGCGACGAAAGTGGCATTGAAGGTGTGACCGTCAATTTGCTTGACGAAAGCGGCACCGTCATTGCCACGACTACGACCAATTCAGACGGGTTCTATGAATTCCGCGACTTGGACCCAGGTAACTACATTGTTGAGTTTATTGAGCCAGCGGGACATGGGTTCACCATCTTCCATGAAGGACTCGACTCAACGGTTGACAGTGATGCTGACCGCACGACCGGCCGCACCGATCTGATTTCTCTGACTGGTGGACAATTCCTGTCAGAAATTGACGCTGGGATGGCATCAGGCCAAGTGCTGGCAGCAATTGAAGCCGAGGTTGCGCGGCGTGAAGCACAGGCGAATCCAACGCCAACGCCAACAGCAGTGCCGCCAACGTTGACCCCAACGCCAGTGCCGCAGGCAACAGCTGTGCCTGCAAAACCAACTGCAACGCCAATCCCAAGTTCTGGGGTGCAAGGGGTGAATATTGGTCTCACGTCACCGACCATCAACAAGGCTGTGAATAAGAGTATTGCAGGTGTTGGTGACAGCGTGCTTTACACCATCAATGTCACGAACCCGAACAGCACAACGCTGGCGGACGTGAGTGTGAG
>JAHDIM010000075.1:10610-15238 GCA_020630805.1 Anaerolineales bacterium | reverse complement strand
GCAACGATGGCTGAAGCCGCGACTGGGCGAACCCCAATTGAATCAAGTTACGGGCACGTCCGTGGTGAATTGACCCGCATTGGAATTATTGCAGCAGTCTTAGCAACCACTTTGGTGGTGCTGTCTCTTGTGCTGTAGCAACGCCGAACTTGCATAGATACGTTCGACTTAACTCAGGCCATTTATAAAATCGAAGTTCTCCGCGCCTTAGAGCGCGGATTTTTTTTGCCTAAGTAAAGATAGAGGATAGGAGATAGAAGATAGGGGAGTATGACTCCTCAACTTCTATCCTCTATCGTCTATCATCTATCTTTTTTACTATGTTAGACAAAATTGCTGGCATTCAAGCCCGATACGAAGAGCTGGAACGGCTCCTTGCCGATCCGCGGGTTGCCGAAAATTACACAGAAGTTGCGAAGTACGCGAAAGAACGCTCAGACCTTGAGCCGTTGATCAATACTGCGCAGGAATACCGCATTGTCTTGAAAGATCTTGAGGATGCCCGCGGCTTATTAGGCAATGAAGAGCTTGGTGAACTTGCTGCGATGGAGATTCCAGAGCTCGAAGAACAGCAAGGTGCGCTTGAAGCTAAACTGCGACGTTTGCTGCTTCCAAAAGACCCACGCGACGAACGTAACGTGATTATTGAAATCCGTGCCGGTGCCGGTGGCGATGAAGCCGGGATCTTCGCAGCAGACCTGTATCGCATGTACAGTCGCTATGCGGATAATCGCAAATGGAAGACCAGCATTATTTCGTCTAGCGAAACGGGTGTAGGTGGCTTCAAAGAAGTGATCTTTGAAATTATTGGCGAAGGCGCATTTTCGCGATTTAAGTATGAAACGGGTGTGCATCGCGTCCAACGGGTGCCGCAAACGGAATCGCAAGGCCGTATTCACACCTCAACTGCAACTGTTGCCGCGTTGACCGAAGTCGATGAAGTGGAAATCGATATTCCACCAACTGACATCAAAATGGAAGTCTACAAGGCCGGTGGGGCTGGTGGGCAGCACGTGCAAAAGAACTCAACGGCAGTGCGTCTGATCCACATTCCAACCGGATTAGTTGTGCAGTGTCAGGATGAGCGCTCACAGTTGCAAAATCGCTTGCGTGCGATGAGTATTATGCGGGCACGTTTGTATGATGCCGAAGTCGAACGTCAACAGAACGAAACTGCGGAAGCCCGGCGTTCACAAATCGGCTCTGGCGATCGTTCAGAAAAGATTCGCACTTACAACTATCCACAAAGCCGAATTACCGACCATCGCATTAACCTGACCGTGCATAATTTGCCGACTGTGATGGAAGGCGACTTAGAAGGCATTATTGACGAACTCGCCACGCGTGATGAAGCGGATCGCCTTGCCGAAGCAGGCTTAGACTAATCCAATTGACAATTTTAGATTTGCGGTTTTAGACAGTCGCAAATTAGAAATGCTATGACAACGACGCAAACTCTCGCGCTCACAATCCAGTCTGCTTTGCAGGATGGCACTGAGCGTTTGATGGCTGTGACTGATACGCCGCAATTGGAAGCCCAACTGTTATTGGGTCACGTGCTTGACCAATCTCGTACGTGGCTGCTGACGTGGGCCGACAAGACGCTTGATCTCGACGATTACGAAATTTTCTCAGCATTGATCAATCGGCGTGCGGATGGCGAACCTTTGCCCTATATTTTGGGCAGCTGGGAATTCTTTGGCATCAATTTTGTGGTTTCACCCGCGACCCTCATCCCACGCCCTGAAACGGAACTGCTTGTTGAAGCAGCGCTAGAGTACATTTCACAACAGCAGCGCGATGTCGCTGTGGTTGACGTGGGTACCGGCACCGGCTGTATTGGGCTTTCTATTGCTAGTCATGCTGCGAATACCCGCATTACGCTTGTAGACTGCAGTGTAGATGCCTTGGAGGTCGCCGAAGAGAATGCGCGACACCTGAATAAATTCGTCGCGCTTCGTCAAAACGACCTGTTAGAAGGGTTAGGCCAGTTCGACCTGATTTGTAGCAATCCACCGTATATTGCGCCTTGCGATATGGAAGGCTTAGACGTTGCCGATTTTGAACCGCATCTTGCTTTGGATGGCGGCGCCTCTGATGGCATGGAAGTCATTACGCGACTACTGCGCCAAGTCAAAACGCATTTGAATCCGGGCGGTATGTTTTTAATGGAATTTGGTGCAGATCAAGGCGCTGCTGTTCATACCTTGGCGACGGAAACATTTCCGGCTGCCAGCGTTGAAATCGTGTCAGACTATGCCGGATTAGACCGCTTACTACGCGTTTGCTTACCATGACCGCAATTCGACTTCCTGATAGCCCAGAAAACCGAAATGTTGTTGCGCAAGCTTTACGCGATGGCAAATTGGTGGCGTTCCCAACCGATACTGTCTATGGTCTAGCCGCGACCATTAGCGACACCGCTGCCTTGCGCCGGATTTACCATGTCAAAGTGCGCAGCATTTCCAAGGCCCTTGTCCTTATGGTGCCGGACGCATCTCAGCTAGACACGGTTGTCAAAAACGTTACTCTACAAGCACAGGCGTTAGTCGAAGCCTACTGGCCGGGTGCGTTGACAGTCATCTTCCAAAAAGCAGATCATATTCCAAAAGAAGCCTCGCCGCTTGAGACAGTGGGGGTGCGGATTCCAGACCATCCACTGGTGATTGACTTGCTACAAAAGACAGGGCCACTTGCCGTCACAAGCGCGAACTTATCTGGCCTTGAAAACGCCTCAAATGCAGATCAAGTCTTTGAAATGCTTGGTGAAAAGATCGACTACATTTTGGACGGTGGCGAAACCCCCAGCAGTCAAGCTTCAACCGTTGTTGACTGCTCTTTGCCCACGCCAAAAATCCTACGCCCAGGTCCGATTACTGCAGCAGATATTCAAAGCGTCATTAGTGGCATGTAGAGAGAATCAGGGTGCGCGTTAGATAAAGAGAAGCGCAGCAGAAATATTTATACGCCGTGCAACTCTCAACTCTCACTTGATCACAATCCTCCAACAGGGTACTATCTGACATATGTCGGAAGAACCAGAACAGACCATCTTTGGCTTATTGTTTGAAACCGCAAAATACATCATTAGCGTAACCGTGGTTGCGGTCATCTTGGCGACCATCTTTGGCGTGTTTACGCCGGTGGCTGTCCCAGAATCAGTTGCGCAAGCCCAAGCCGATGCCCTCAAGGCGGCCTTGGAAGTGGCTCCTGCGGAACCCACCCAAGCTGCACTCGAAGACCTTGGCGGTCCACGGATTGGTGTTGTTGTTGGACACCTTGGCAGCGATTCCGGCGCTGTTTGTCCGGATGATGAAGCGGTGACTGAACTTGCGATCAATACCGCGATTGCAGATGCCACGATCCAACAATTACAGACACTAGGGTATGTTGTGGACCGCCTAGACGAATTCGATAGTCGGCTAGATGGCTACGTCGCGGAAGCACTCGTTTCTATTCACGCTGACTCCTGTTCGTTCATCAACGATGAAGCGACGGGCTTCAAAGTTGCTGGGTCTTTGGAAAACCAAGTTCCGGACTTGTCTGCCCGTTTGGTGGGCTGTCTTAGTGAGCGCTATGGTAGCCGCACTGGCTTGCGCTATCACTCTGGTAGTGTGACCTATGACATGACCTATTACCACGCTTACCGTGAAGTTGCGCCAACAACACCGGCCGCAATTATCGAAGTTGGGTTTATGTTCTTGGATCGTGAGATTCTGCTGACGGAGCCGGACTTACTCGCGCAGGGCATTGTGGAAGGTGTGCGTTGTTACATCGAAAAGGAAGCGATTAAGCAATCATAAGTACCTATGTTGCTGCGCTTTCTTCAAATCCTGATTGGGCTCACGCTTCTTGCCACGATTGTCATCATCACCTTAGCGGATCGGACCCGAGTGCAAGTCTCTGCTGTGGATCAGATGGAAAGCGTGGCGCCAATTCCCACTGCAAACCGAACGGTAGAGGCAATTCTGTCTGCACGGGCAACGTTGCTGCCAGTGTTTCCTGAGTATCAGGAACGTGAAGCGGGTGACCAGCAGACGTTCGTATTTGCCCAACAACAAGTGCCGAACCCACCACCGCTGGTGCTGGCCTTGCCGCGCGATATTCCCACCTTACCGCCAACCGGTAGCGAACTTGCACAACATGCTGCGAATGGTGGGCGCTGGCTGGATGTCCAACTGAGCACCCAAACGGTGTTTGCAATGGAAGGCGAGCGCGCCTTACGCTCATTTGTGGTCTCTACTGGAACGACGCAAACACCAACGGTTCAAGGGAATTTTCGGGTGTATCTGAAATATCCAGTGCAGGATATGAGTGGTCCCGGTTACAACGTACCAGGCGTGCCAAACGTGTTGTATTTTCATCAAGGCTATGGCTTTCACGGCACATATTGGCATAGCAATTTCGGAACGCCAATGAGCCACGGGTGCGTCAATATGACGCTGGATGATTCAGAATGGCTCTATAATTTTGCAGATCTCGGTACGCCTGTTCGGGTGCAGAATTAGTAGACAGTACCGCACTGCGCGCTAGAGACAGAAAAGAGAGACGGACGTTTATACTCTCCGCAATACGCAATACGCAATACGCAATACGCAATACGCAATACGCAATACGCAATACGCAAT
>JAHDIM010000075.1:6494-10510 GCA_020630805.1 Anaerolineales bacterium | reverse complement strand
ATACGCAATACGCAATACGCAATACGCAATACGCAATACGCAATACGCAATACGCGATTAAAAATAGGATCCATTTACATATGGCAAAAAAGAAGCAGGGCACTTACGGCCCCAAACACAAACAAGTTCAAAAAGAAAAAATCAATTGGTGGATCTTTGCCGCTGGGGCTGCCGTGGTGGCGCTGCTGGCATTGATCTCGCTTTCTATTCGTCAAGGTGATCGCGCTCAACTTGGTGCAAGCCAGACGGCAGTGGCAGAACAACGGTCGGCACAGCAAACTGAGATTGCTGCTATTCCAACTGAGCAACCGCTTGAAGAAGACTCTTCACTCACCGCGGAAGACGATGGCGCCGCCGTGTCTGCTGAAGTCGCTGCCGATGAAAGTGCTGCGGCAGACTGTACGCCAAATGATCTGCAATACCCAGCGGCCCCAGAAATGACGATTGATGTTGACAAGACCTACACCGCTGTGATGGATACAGAAGTGGGTGAAATTCGCATCAACCTGTTCCCAGACGTGGCGCCGATTACCGTCAATAGCTTTGTCTTCTTGGCAAATGAAGGCTTCTATGACTGTGTCACCTTCCACCGTGTATTGCAGGATTTCATGGCGCAAGGTGGTGACCCAACCGGCACTGGCATGGGTGGTCCGGGGTATCAATTCGTCAACGAAACCACAGATGATTTAGTGTTTGACCGCGAAGGCTTGTTAGCGATGGCAAATGCTGGTCCAGATACTAATGGTAGTCAGTTCTTCATCACTTTTGGTCCGGCTGAATACCTAAACGGCGGATACACTATTTTTGGCGAAGTGGAAGACATGAGTGCAGTCAACCAAATTTCACTGCGCGACCCGAACGTGCCAAACTTGCCACCGGGAACGCTCATCAACTCAATTTCAATCGAAGTTGAAGGCTAGTCAAACAGCAACTTCAATACAAAGGGCGCTGGGATTTTCCCAACGCCCTTTTTGTTTTAATTCAGACCGCTCGGACTGCTAGCATCAATAGTACGAGAGTGAACAGTTTAGAGCGAAGTTTCATAGTGTATTGTGCTGCCAACTATAGAATGGAATGAATGCCGTTTTCATGTTTATCGACACTGTTTATTGCATTCAGAAAATTACAATTCTGACAAAAAGCTGCAATTTAAGTCTGTTTTTATGATGTACTTAGACTTAGCTAAAGGGCTTATTAAGTGGTGTTCATTGAAAAACGTATGAATTGGCAATGCTTGCAACGCTAAAAATATTCGACCAAATGTTGCATTCGAGCTTTCATCCCCTATATAATAATTTGCAAGGTGTGTATGTTTTTTTACACGCTGTCTAGATGCCATTTTTTGTGAACTTCACAAATAAAATCCACGCATTACACCTGCCAAACCGGCCAACTTACACAAACATTATTGCCTTATGACTGACGTTGTAAAAGTTGAATCTCGCATGCGCAACCTGATGGATAGCTCACCAGACGTTGAAGCAACTGCGCTCGTGCGAACGGACGGTTTGACAATCGCCTCTATTTTGCCAACCGATGTTGAAGAAGATCGCGTTTCGGCAATGTCTGCTTCTATGCTTTCTCTTGGAGAACGCATTGCGCTTGAACTAGGTCGTGGTCACTTAGATCAGGTCTATATCAAGGGAAAAACGGGCTACGTTCTGCTTACTGCGGTGGGAGACAACGCAGTACTTACTGTAATGGCGCGCTCAGATGCCCGCCTTGGACTATTGTTGCTTGACATGCGGCGTGCTGCCAATGACTTGCAAAAACTGATGACCGACTAAGTAGTTTTTATGTCGATACCAACTGAAGTAGAGCTTCCACTCGGCGATGTTTCCCCGAGCGTTCCGCGCAGCATCTTGCTCATTGAAGATGATCCAGATATGTCGGAAATGCTCAATCAATACCTGACAAACCTTGGCTATAAGGTCACAATTGCCAATTGGGGCGGCGATGGTGTTCGCATCTCCCAAGAAAACAATCCAG
The DNA here is from genome assembly GCA_020630805.1 of Anaerolineales bacterium. Taxonomy (GTDB): domain Bacteria; phylum Chloroflexota; class Anaerolineae; order Anaerolineales; family UBA6668; genus JAHDIM01. Next base: position 8,521 of record JAHDIM010000075.1, on the reverse strand, counting down.
ACCTCGTCCTACTAGATATTCGCTTGCCTGACATCGATGGATTTGAGGTATATCGTCAACTGCGGACACGCCGCAACACACATACGTTGCCTGTCATCTTTTTGACCGAACGGGACCAGCGTTCAGATCGGTTGCAGGGTCTTGCAATGGGCGCCACGGATTACATTACAAAACCGTTTGACATCCAAGAACTGGGGCTGCGTATTCGCAATACGCTGGATGCAGTGACGTGGCAAACGCAGCGCAATGCAATTACGGGTTTACCGGAAGGTGAATTTGTTACCCGCCAAATTGCAACCTTGTTGAATGTTCCTGATCGTGCAATGCTGCGCGTCCAAGCGTTTGGCCTTGACGACTTTGCTGAACGCTTTGGCTTTGTTGCTGCGGATGACGTGCTGCGCGCTATTTCTCTGACCATTGAACGTATTGTTGATCAAGAAGGGACGCATCAAGACATTGTGGGACATTTAGACCCACATACGCTGGTGGTGCTGACACGGCAACAGTCCCTCGAGAAAATTCGGCAGCAGATCCATAAGTCTTTGACGCCGCGCCTCAAATACTTTCTGCCGTCAGAACTGAGCCTGACAGACAATGACATCCGCTTGACGCTTCAAGTTGAAATCATTTTGGAAGGGGAAGTGGATTTCCCCGGCTATTTACATCGCGATATTCAGCACTAATAAGTGCTATGTAAAAACCAGAAAAATTTCAAAATAAACTTGAAGGTAGATCTGGTTTTTCCTGAAGGTTTCGCAAACAAACGTCGTATTTATTTCTGAGTTTTTGTTGCGAAACACTTAGACACAATATTTATAAAATCTACAAACGGGAGCGAGCAATCGCTCCCGTTTTGTTATCATTGAGCGTATGACAACGAACATCGGAATTTTGACAGCAGGGGGCGACAGCCCCGGTCTAAACGCCGCCATTCGCGGCGTTGGGAAAGCAGCCATTGGTGAGTATGACATGCACGTCATGGGCTTCCAAAATGGCTTTCGCGGTTTGGTCCAAAATCGGCATCGACCGCTTGACAGTAAAGCATTATCTGGGATTTTGACGCTTGGTGGCACCATTCTTGGCACGAGTCGAGATAAACCGCACAAAATGCAGATTGGTGACCGTCAACTCGACATGACTGATGCGATTGTTGAAACTTATGAGCGTCATCATTTAGATGCGCTGGTCTGTCTTGGTGGGGGCGGTACGCAGAAAAATGCCTATCGACTTTCGCAAAGAGGGTTGAATGTCATTACCCTACCCAAGACGATTGACAATGATGTAGCGAAGACAGATGTTACCTTTGGCTTTGACACCGCACTTGGCATTGCGACAGAGGCCGTCGATCGTTTGCATAGTACGGCGCATAGCCACCACCGCATTATTGTGTGCGAAATTATGGGACATCATGTTGGCTGGTTGGCACTGGGCGCAGGTGTAGCAGGTGGCGCAGATGTCATTCTGCTGCCTGAAATCCCGTATGACGTTGAAAACGTGGCGGAGGCTATTCGGGCCCGCGTGCGGAGTGGTAAACGCTTTTCAATTGTGGCAATTGCGGAAGGGGCTCTCTCTAAAGAGGATGCGCCACGCCTCAAAGCTGCCCGTGCTGCAAAAGATAATGCTGCTAATAAAGAAGAGAAAACGGCTGCAAAATTGGCACTGGCTGAATTAGAACGCTCCTTAAAAGGGAACACCTTACGGCTCTCACAACAGCTTGAAGATCTCACGGGGCTGGAGTCTCGGATCACAATTTTGGGGCATGTGCAACGGGGCGGGACGCCATCTGCGGCAGACCGATTGCTGGCAACACGGTTAGGTACGGCCTGTGCGGGGTTTATCAATGACCGCCAGTTTGGTGTGATGGTCAGCGTTCAAGGTGACGAAGTTGTTCCTGTTCCACTCGAGCAAACCGCAGGCAATACCAAATATGTGCCAGTAGACCATGACTGGGTCAAAAGCGCGCGACTAGTCGGAACCTGTTTAGGTGACTGAAAATTCAGCCATCAGCCATCAGCCATCAGCCATCA
>JAHDIM010000075.1:0-6394 GCA_020630805.1 Anaerolineales bacterium | reverse complement strand
TCAGCCATCAGCCATCAGCCATCAGCCATCATTATGAAATCAATCTGTGTCTATTGCGGCTCTAAAGTCGGCAACAATCCAAACTATGTTGCCCAAGCTGAATTGCTTGGGAAAACTATGGTCTCACAAGGCATTCGCTTAGTTTATGGCGGTGGTAATGCCGGCCTGATGGGCGCAATTGCCAATGCAATGCTTGCTGCTGGTGGCGAAGTCCACGGCGTGATCCCTGAGTTTTTGTATGAACGCGAACACGGACACACAGGCATTACAGAACTGCACGTCGTTAAGTCCATGACCGAACGCAAGAATATGATGGCGGACATGTCAGACGGTTTTATTGCCATGCCCGGCGGCATGGGGACCTTTGAAGAAATTGTTGAAATGCTAAGTTGGTTTCAGCTCAAACTGCATCGCAAGCCGTGTGGGTTATTGAATGTAGATGGCTTTTACGATCACTTTGCTGCGCTCATTCAACATGCGCATGCGCAAGGATTTATGTATCGCTCACAAGATGAAATCTTGGCGGTTGAAGCAGAGCCAACGGCACTTTTGGATGCCATGCGGGCTATCGATGTGTCGTAATGCTACAGACGCGAATTCATAAGTTTGACCTTGCAACTGACGAGCGTGATCATCCGTTTGTAGCAGAGTATGTAAGAGGTCTAACGAAAAAGTATCGGTCGGTGGCGTTTATCGGTGCAGATACTGATCTGACATTGCCAGATCAGGGTCTGCTGTTTGTCGCAGCCGCAAAAAGTGAACAAGACGAAAAAGTTCATAGTGGATGCATTGCCAATGTTGGGCTTCAAATTGGAACAGCAAACGCGCCATATTTCGACCGCCTGATTGATCTAACACAGATCGATTTTGCTGCAATCGCTGTTGCGCAAACAGAAGAGATTGCGAATGCGCTCAAAGCAACGTGTGAAGGCACAGTGCCACTCATTGAACTGGTGCGCTTTTTTCACGGCACTCCGCAAACGAGCGAACTGAATTCTGTAAACAGAGCTGAGTTTAATACCCTGATTGATACTGGTAACTTAGAAGGGAAACTACTGATGCGGGAGGTATTTGAGCAGCTTAGCGAGGGGACACGGTATCCGTTTTTGGCCCTAACGCGAGACATTCGCGGGCGGCCCAACGCAGTCGTGTTCCGGCACTGGCGCCAAATGCTCAGCGGTATTCGTCACTGTGGGATGATAAAAGTCGATCCTGCTTGGGTGACGCCGTATGGACGTGAGATGTACGCGGATGCCTTTGAACAAGGCTCTCACTTGATTTACGCCGTGTAATCGCATGTGACATGATGCATCATGTCACTACGGTTATGTGATCCGGACATCTTGGCGCTTCAATTCGTTCTGCACATCGCTAATCTTGACCTCAGTAGTCGTTGTGTCAGTCTTCAACGACATTGCTGCTGCTACGCCAGCGCCTTGACCCGCCACAGTACAGCACATCATATTCCGTACTGAAGCGTGCGAAATCTTATCCCCGCCAATTGAACGACCGGCAACTAGCAAGTTATCAATGCCCTGCGGCACAAGACAGCCATAAGGCACGTGGAAGTAACGCCCAGTGGTTGGCAAAATGAGCTTGCCATACCCATCAATAAATTCAGGGAAGATCCCAATGGCGTCCTCAAAGCGTCCCTGATTACAAACGTCATGTTCTGTCAGGTTATAACGCGCATCGATTTTGCGCGTGTCACGGATGCCCAAGGTCATGCCAAAGTTGCGCAGATTAGCCTCTTCAAAGCCCGGTGCAAAGTGCTGCAAAGCGCGAATAGCCAACATCGCTTGCCGTCGTCCCTCAATTTCGCCGCGGGTCAGATCCCACACATCAGAGCCGTCATAGCCCGACATATGCACCATGTTGAGATAGGTCGCATCGCCAGCGTCACTAATCCCGCTCCATGTCCCACCAATCGATTTCATGCTTTTGGGAATGAGCCCAGCTTCACGGGCTTGTTCAAACGGCGCGTCTAGATACGGACTGAACAGATCATCTTCTTTGCCCGTAGTTTCGATCTCCCATTCCTTGCCCCAATCCATGTAGGACATTGGGTTTTCACGGACATAGTCTAGAAACTTAGCCTTGTTGACACCAGACGCAGAAAACATCACAGTGACGGCCATCATGTGTTCTTTGGGTGTTTTGTAAGTTGGGATGCCCAGCATGCGCGCGAGGTCAGCATCCCCAGTGCCATCGATGACGCGTTTGGCGAGAATGGCATGCTGCCCAGACTTGCTGTTCACCACTACGCCGATGATGCTGTTTCCGTCGCGCAGCACATCGATGACCGTCGCATGGAGCAGCGGACGAATACCTGCTTCCTGCACCCAATTGTCCGCTAGCACTTTGAACAATTCAGAATTGATGCCCTGACTCGTCGACTGCGGCTCGTCATAACTCGCATTCTGCGCTTTGGCGCGGGTTTCAAACTCAATGCCGATGCCTTCCACATCGACCGTCTCATCGCGGCGATACCAAGCAATGCCTTCCACACCAACTTGAGTCAGATTGCCGCCAAAGCAGCCGTAACGCTCAACGAGCATGACTTCAACGCCAGCGCGTGCAGCGCTAATTGCTGCTGCAAGGCCACCGGGGCCGCTGCCAATGACAAGGACATCGGTTTCGGCAAGGATGGGAACGGTTTTGGATGGGATGTGGATGGTGTTCATCATGCGTAATTCGAAATGCATAAGGGCGTAATTCGATCTTTAGTGACGAATTACACCTTACGCATTATTTTGCCAATTCTATCTTCCGGCGCTCAATATAGTCCCGCAAGCCGTCCTTGATGCCTGCATCCAGTGTTGGCTGTTCATACTCTTTGATGCGTTGCTTGTAAGCGAGATTAGCGCGTTCGTACGCATCAGTCGCGCCGTTTGCCAGCCACGCTTCACCTGAGTCGTAGTCGAAGAGCTTGGAGCGATAGAACGCGTCTTTATAGTGGCGCATCGTGTGGGCCGTGCCAAGGTGATGTCCGCCTGGCTCCACGTCATGGATGATGGAGTCCATTGCCCATTCATCTTCGTCCCAGCTTACGCCTTTCATGTAACGATGATACATCCCGAGCAGTTCTTCGTCTAACATGAATTTTTCGTAGCCAGCGGTCAGTCCGGCCTCTAGCCATCCAGCCGCATGTAATACAAAATTTGGCTGCGCATACATCGATGGCATCATCGCCATGACGCTTTCGGCCATGCCTTGTGCGTCAGCAAGCTTTGAACTGGCATAGCCGCCGGCAGCACGGAATGGGATGCCATAGTGACGCGCCATCTGGCTACTGAGATACAGTGCAAGTTGGCTTTCCGGTGCTCCGAAGACGGGCGCACCGCTTTGTAAATCTGTCACGGCTTGGAAAGACCCATACACACATGGATTGCCCTCATTCACCATTTGCGTGAACACAATCCCAGACAGTGCTTCCGCATTGAGTTGCGCCACTGTGCCGAGAATTGAGGTTGGTCCCATGGCGCCAGACAAAATGAACGGCGTCACGTTGACGATCTGGTTCATCTCTGCGTAAGCAATCAGCAAGCCGAGCATGCGGTCATCAAGCCGGCGCGGACTGCTGACGTTCACAATGCAATGCAGATACGGCTTTTCGCGCATCGCTTCTTCGCCGTAGACGATTTTTGCCATTTCTAGGCTATCGATGCCAATTGGGCCGGTGTGATAAATTCCCATCACGGGCTTGTCGGTGTAGACAAAGTGCTCGTAGAAACATTCAAGGTGGCGATGCGCAATTGGAATGTCGGTTGACACCACAATTTCTGCGCCAGAGCAATGCAAGTACGGCGAAGACTGCGTCAGCTTCAAGAAATTGATCAAATCTTCGTGCTGGCTAATGCGGCGGCCATGGTCACGATCGATGACAAATGGTGGGCCGACCACTGGCGCCCAGCAGATATTCTTGCCACCAATCTTGACTTCATTGGCTGGATTGCGGCTAGACCAGGTAAATTCGCTTGGCACCTTCGCCAAATATTCCATCACCATTTCGCGGTCGAAATAGGCCACATCACCTTTGGTTTTGACGCCATTGGCCCGCAGAATTTCGAGCGCGGGTTCATAGATGAAGGCAATCCCGCCTTCCTCCAAAATTTGCATCGATTTTTCGTGGATCAGTGCGACTTGCTCTTCAGAGGCAATGTTATACGGCGGCATGTCCCAAATAGGTTGCGAGACATAAGGGATTTGCTGGCTGGCTTTGCGAATCTCTTGATTCGCATTCTGACGGCGCTTGCGACTTTTAGGTCGACTCATGGGTTTGGTTACTCCAATGACGTTGAAATTTTCCATGCGTAGTGCCACTCCGCGGAGTGGCACTACGCATGGGCTGTGTAATTCACTATAGTTTCCAGCAGCAAATTGGAAGGGGACAGATTAGCCGATTTATGTTGCAAAAATGTCGTTAAACAAAAAAGCACAGCGAGGCCGTGCTTTTGAAAGTGGTGAGATGGAAGTCTACTTTAGAGTGCCGTGATGAGCAGTGGAAGCGCCATCAATAGACCAAATGCAAGCACGTAACTTGCGACTGGCCATGACTTGTCAGCCTTTGCTTCACCGCGCACTGGTGCGAGTTCGTTGTGATACATAATACCCTCGATTGCAGGTTGAAATACCAATTCAGCCATGTGATATCACATGGACACTAATCGTATTCAAGTTTGCGTGCAGCGGCAAAATGCAACTTCTCGATTTTGGGGAGTTTGGGTCTCAATTGGGAAAAAGCCTACGTCAGGAGGCGGGCTTCTCTATATGACTTACGTCTTGAGTAGAAGCCCGCCTCCTTTTTTGTTGACAGAAGTCTAAAAGTACCCGAATTGAAGGTAGTCGCGATGTAACGCGGGTGTAGATAGTCGCAGAATGATTGTGAGGAGGTTGCTAAACTGGTGACAGTGTCACAAAAGCCGCGTTTTTCTTGCCTTTACCGCATTTTATTTTCAATTGGTGGGTTACTATGTTTAGTTGCTTGCTATAGTACATATGACTATGCAACTTACTGGACTGCTCCAGGTCCATTTACTATTGAAAACCAAACTGATGCTGATCTATATGCTGTTGTGCTCAATTCGCTGACCAAAGGCCCGTCTTCTTCTGCAACATTCGCTAATTTACAAATTGGTGAATACAAAACGGGATCGATGCGTCTAATTTCAGAGCAGAATCCAGGTTTTGAACAAGTAGAGTTTAAGATTTTAGATGATTCAGACAGACCGATAAAAAAAGTTATTGATGTCACAGATCCAACAGCTTTTACACATATTGTTCTTACCAGTACGGAACATAGGCCTGTCGTTACACGCTATAGCCCTGCTGGATACTATGTTTTGATCTGTGAAGAATTCTGCATGGACGCCATTGATAAGGGCGTGTTCACAGATCAGCTCGACATAAGTTTTCAAAACGATTCGTTATTGGAACTAAAAGAGACATCATTACATGCAAAGACAGATGCGTATGAAGTGTTTATCGCGCTTCCAACAATTGCGCCCGGTGAGACGATACAAGTAGAGGCGCGCCTGATAAATGCACCGAATATCGAATATGTTTTTGATTTTGGGTATACCCAAGATCAAAGCGCTAACTATATTGACGATGGGTCAGTGGAGATTCTGATCAAAGATGAGGTGGGAATAGTGCTAACTATGGTGGGTAGTGAGGTGAATTTGAGTCAACGCTAGTTGCGCTGTTGTCTAGGAGGCTAGTGTTTAGTGTAGGTCAGTCCTGAGAATAAGTCTTAACTAGGAGGCGGGCTTCTGCTCAATCCTTAGGTAATGAAGAGAAGCCCGCCTCCTAATCTATCCCTTATACCTTTGGCACACTTTCATCACGCCCTCAAGGCCAAACGCCAATGCATCAACCGGAATCCGTTCATCGGCGGCATGAACTAACGCTGCGTAATTGAACCCCTTAGGCAAGTTCATGGGGTGGAACCCATAGTTCTGAATGCCAATGCGTTCAAAGTAGCGTGCATCTGACACGGCTGGGAGCATATAAGGAATTGGCGTTCCTTCCGGATCAAGCTCGCGCAACACGTTAGCCAACAAATCAAACTGTGACATATCTGGCGTCATTTTGCCGGGTGGCTCTGCGGTCACAATCTCAATTTGTACGTCTGGGCCAACAATGGCTTGCATTTGTTTGACAAAGTCTTCGGGATCAACGCCGGGTAGTAGCCGTCCGTCTAAATCGACGCTCGCGGTTTCCGGAATGACATTGATTTTGTCACTGGCGCGAATAATGGTCGGGCTAGCCGTACTGCGTAACATCGGATTGAGCGTGCGGCGCTGATCGCCTAGTAACCCAAGCAATCGATCAGTCAGCGCTGGATTGAGTAGTCCGCGCAGCACCATACTGCTTGGAAAGCCAACCTCGTCGG
>JAHDIM010000469.1 GCA_020630805.1 Anaerolineales bacterium | reverse complement strand
AGGCACCACGTTTAGTTTCTCCATTCCAAAGCCAATGGACTAAATATTGGTTAATGGTTATTTTGTAATCTCTCAGCAGAGGCTCCGAATACTCAAAAGTTCAACTTTTCAGGTATTCATTGTGGTGGCATTTAAGTGCAAAAGTTGAGCTTTTTGTGCGCTGCTGAGCAGTTACGTTATTTCTTATTTGTTATTATTTGTCAGCTACGCAGCGGCAATAGCAAATACCCAATAACAAATGACCCATTCAAAAGTTGAAGGCGTTGTCGAACGCATTACCTTTCATAGTCAAGAAAATGGCTACACTGTGCTGCGTCTCAAGCCTACGACAACAGTCAATGCCACTTTCCTAAGTCGTGACGGCCTCATTACGGTCGTTGGCAACATGCCCCAAGTCCAAGCCGGAGAAAGCCTGCGTCTAACTGGCCAATGGGCAACCCACCCTAAACACGGTAAACAATTTTCAGCGGACATTGTTGAGCAGATCTTGCCCGCTAGCATTGAGGGCATCAAACGCTATTTAGGCTCTGGACTAGTGCGCGGCATTGGTCCCAAAATGGCTGACCGCATTGTCAACAAGTTTGGCGAAGACACCTTAGACGTCATCGACAACACGCCGGACCGTCTACGCGAAGTCTTGGATATGGGCCCAAAACGCGTTGGCCTCGTCAAAGACGCTTGGCAAGAGCAACGCGCGATCCGTGACATTATGGTCTTTTTGCAAGGCCATCAGATTAGCACGAGTTTGGCAGTCAAAATTTACAAGCACTATGGCGCTGAAGCAGCGGGCGTAGTTACAGAAGATCCGTATCGCTTAGCGCGGGATGTTTGGGGCATTGGCTTCAAAACTGCCGACAAAATTGCCCAAAATCTAGGCATGCCCGCTGACGCCCCGTCACGCATTGAAGCCGGGATTGGCTACACGCTCAACATGCTAAGCAACGAGGGTCACGTCTATGTTCCCGAAGATGAATTAGGTGACAAAGCTGCCGAACTGCTGGGAGTAACGCCGCAGCATATTGAGCACGGTCTACTGCGCATGGGCAGCAATGACATTGTCCAGCAGGAAACGCTACGCTACGAAATCCCTAACCCAACTGCAATTGGCACGACTGTCAAAGAAGAAAATGCGGTTTACCTGACACCGTTTTTCTATGGCGAAATTGGCGCGACTAAACGCATTCTGCAATTGGCAGAGACCAGCGCCTCACGCTTACAGTCGCTGCGCAACACGCCCTTTCAAGTCCTTCTAAGCCAAACCAAACTCGACTTTGATCTGTCCTCTGAACAGATGCAAGCCGTACAGCGTGCGCTGTCGCATAAAGTTTCAGTCTTGACCGGCGGCCCCGGTACTGGGAAAACCACCTGCCTGCGCGCCCTGATCGAGATATTGCTGCATACCGGACACAGTTTCGCCCTAGCATCACCAACGGGCCGCGCGGCAAAGCGTCTCGGCGAAGCCACTGGGCAACAAGCGCAGACGCTGCATCGTCTGCTTGGGTTTTCACCGGATGGCGGTTTCAAGCACGACGCCGACAAACCGCTAGATGTCGATATGCTGATTGTGGACGAAGCCAGCATGCTAGATCTGCTGTTGACCAACAACATGCTGAAAGCACTGCAAACGGAAACGCACTTACTGTTAGTGGGCGATATCGATCAGTTGCCGTCGGTTGGCGCAGGGGATGTGCTGGGCGATGTGATTCGGTCGGGTGTGGCGGCAGTTACTAATCTGACCCAGATTTTCCGGCAGGCCCAAGGTTCACTGATTATTACCAACGCGCATCGGATGAACCAAGGCGAGATGCCGATTTTCAAAACAGACGGGCCGCAAGACTTTTTTCTATTCAATATTGAAGATCCTGACGAAGTTGCCAATTGGGTGGTCGATATTTGTCACAGTCGCATTCCAGACAAGTTTGGCATTGCGACAGATGACATCCAAGTGTTGTCGCCGATGTATCGGGGCGCGGCTGGGGTGGCTAATCTCAATCAGCGATTGCAAGAGGCGCTCAATCCACCGGGAAAACCGGAACGTCGCATTGGGGGCACCCTATTTCGCGTTGGCGACCGGGTGATGCAAACGCGCAACAACTATGACAAAGAAGTCTTCAACGGCGACATTGGCCGCGTCGTTCAGATCGATGGCATGTCTGCCACAATCGATGTGGCGTTTGAAGGCAATCGCGTGCAGTACGACTGGCTCGAAACCGATGAACTCACGCATGCTTACGCCGTCTCGGTTCACAAATCGCAAGGTTCGGAATATCCAGCCGTGGTATTGCCCGTGATCACGCAGCACTACATGATGCTGCAACGCAACTTGCTCTACACCGCTATTACACGGGCAAAAAAGCTATGTGTCTTAGTGGGAACCTCAAAAGCCGTCAGTATTGCCGTACGCAACGACAAAACCTCAGAACGCTACAG
>JAHDIM010000468.1 GCA_020630805.1 Anaerolineales bacterium | reverse complement strand
TTTGGCTGGGACTATGACTGGTGAAATCTAACGTGTTCCGATCTAAAATTGCCACGAACAGATTATAAAAGCTCTCGACTTATCGTGCTATTATTGAATTCAATGCGCGTATTGATTATTACAGATGTCCACGGCAACGAAGTCGCGCTAGAAGCGGTACTTGAAGATGCTAAAGGGCACTACGATGTTGTTTGGTGCTTAGGCGACTTGGTCGGCTATGGGCCAAATCCAAATGAATGCGTTGAACGCGTCCAAGAATTACCAGGGCTGATTTGTCTTGTGGGCAACCACGACAAGGCGGCGCTAGGCGAAATTGACTTGTCGACGTTCAATGTAGACGCACGCACCTCAACCGAGTGGTCGCAAAGCGTGCTTAATGACTCTAATCGGGATTATTTGACTGGCTTGTCTGGCGCTGTCATCACGGATGGATTTCATTTAGCACACGGTAGTCCCCGCGAACCGGTTTGGGAATACATTTTGGATTCTTACACCGCGTTAGCCAACTTCGACTATTTCAATACCCGTACTTGCTTTGTTGGGCACACGCACACGCCCATCATCTACCATCTTTTTGAGAAGGCCTGTCAGGCCTATATGCCGTCTTACAACGAAGAGTTGTATTTGACCGAAGGCCGCTTTATTGTGAACCCTGGAAGCGTTGGCCAACCGCGTGACGGTAATCCTGACGCAGCCTACGGCTTGTTAGACACTGACACGAATATTTTTATTCATAAGCGCGTGCCGTATGACATTGCCGAAACGCAGCGTCGCATGCGTGAGCATGAATTACCCATGCGCCTAGTCTTGCGCCTAGAGCTTGGTTGGTAGAACGATTTCTATCCCCAATTTTCTACATCTCTATACCCCATGACAGATTATGAAAAGCTGTACCAAGCAGACGAAAACGTCTGTGGTGCGCCTTTTCCTGAATTTATTGCGTTCTTTGAACAAGACCGCGCTCCATTGTTAGTGCTTGATCTTGGCTGTGGGCAAGGACGTGACGCCTTGATGATTGCTAGGCAGGGGCATCAGGTTGTTGGCGTAGATATTGCGCAGACTGGGGTCGCGCAAATGTTAGCAACGGCACAGAAAGAAGGCCTAGCTATTGAAGGCGTCGTACAAGACCTGCGGCATTACACGCCAGATCGCCTCTTTGATGTGGTCGTGCTAGATCGCATGTTGCATATGCTGAAGCAAGAACCTGAGCGGATGGCATTGCTCTCAACAGCCATGTCAGCTGTAAAACCTGGCGGCTATCTACTCATTGCAGACACGCCAAGCAATAAGTCCCTCATCACCAACACAATTGAAAATGATGGTCAGTGGCAACCTCACCTAGTCAAAAAGAACACGCTGTTCTATAAACGCACAACTTGATCACACATCAAAGCAAGACAGTTACTTCTCAAACTGCATCGCATGCAGGCGCGCATATAACCCGTCTTGCGCCAACAGTTCTGCATGTGTCCCCTGCTCTACCAACGCACCCTGATCTAACACCAAAATACAGTCAGCATTGATGATGGTGCTCAACCGATGCGCAATCACAAACGTCGTCCGACCGACCATTAGGCGTTCAAGCGCTTCTTGCACGAGATGCTCACTTTCGCTATCTAGTGATGAGGTGGCTTCGTCCAGAATCAGAATGCGAGGATCTTTGAGCAAGGCGCGTGCAATGGAAACGCGTTGACGCTGCCCGCCGCTGAGTTTGACGCCGCGTTCGCCAACGCGGGTGTCATAACTGTCTGGGAGTTCTGTTGAAATAAAGGTGTGCGCGTTCGCAGCCTGTGCGGCCGCTTCGATTTCCGCTTGCGTCGCATCCAGCTTGCCGTAGCGAATGTTGGCACGGACGGTGTCTGAGAATAGCGTGGTTTCTTGCGGCACAATGCCAATTTGGTCCCGCAAACTCTGGACTTTGACGCTGCGAATGTCATGCCCATCAATCAGGATGGCGCCTTCCCCAACGTCATAGAAGCGTGGGATCAGGTTGACCAATGTTGACTTCCCAGCCCCGCTTGGCCCAACGAGCGCAATCACTTGCCCCGGCTGGGCTGCAAAGTCAACGGTTTTCAGAATGGCGGTTTGTTCAACATAATCGAAACTGACATTGGAGAACTTGACATTGCCATTGATTGCGGGCAATGCGACGGCGTCTGGTGCATCGGCGATGTCTGGCGTGGTGTCTAGCAGCGCAAATAGTTTTTCAGTGGCGCCAATGGCGGCTTGAAATTGAGAATACAGGCCACTTAGCGACGCGACTGGCGTAGAAATGAGCAAGGTGTAGAACAAGTACGCCACGAGTTCGCCAATCGTGAGGACGCCGCTAATTACTTGGCGGCTGCCAACCCAAAAGGCTAAGGTCAGCGACACAAACGCAATGAGCCCGATGATGGGTGAAAGGACAGCCCGGACTTTGTCGCGACGCAATG
>JAHDIM010000467.1 GCA_020630805.1 Anaerolineales bacterium | reverse complement strand
CGTATTCGGTATTTACGCCAGCTACGATTTCTTTTTCTTCTTGACTCATAGGATTAGGTCCTTAGTTTGTTGGTTGGTTAGTTTGTTAGTGGGTTAGTCGCAAGCGCGAAGCGCACCAACGCTTGTCCTCGCGGAGGCGGGGAAACCAGCTAACTTACAAACTAGCCAACTACTCGCTACGCGAGATGCTTTTCGCGGATCAATTCGTAACCGTGTTCTTCGAGGTGTTCTGCCAATTCAGGGCCACCGCTTTCAACAATCTTGCCGTCAAGCATGATGTGAACGAAGTCCGGTTGGATGTAATTCAAAATGCGTTGGTAGTGGGTGATCACCAAGACGCCGAGGTCGTCGCCCATCAGCGTGTTGACACCTTCAGACACAATGCGCAATGCATCGATGTCCAAACCAGAGTCGGTTTCATCAAGGAAAGCCATCTTTGGTTCCAAGGTTGCCATTTGAAGAATTTCAGCACGCTTCTTTTCACCACCAGAGAACCCATCGTTCAGGTAGCGGCCAGCAAACTTGTGATCCATTTTCAACAGATCCATTTTTGCTTTGAGCAAGCGGCGGAATTGAGGAATTGGCATCCCTTTGCTTTCTGGATCTTCTGCACGCATGCGTGAGTTCAACGCTGTGCGCAAGAAGTTAGCGACAGAAACGCCAGGAATTGCAACTGGATATTGGAACGCCAAGAAGATACCAGCGCGTGAACGTTCGTCAGCATCCATTTCCAGAATGCTTTCGCCGTCTAGCAAAATATCGCCGCCGGTAACTTCGTAGTCTGGGTGCCCAGCTACAACATAAGAAAGCGTACTTTTACCTGTCCCGTTTGGACCCATCAGCGCGTGCTTTTCGCCAGCATTGATGGTCAGGTTGACGCCTTTCAGAATTTCAGTATCGCCGATACTGACGTGCAAATCACGAATTTCGAGAGTGCTCATATAGACCTGTGAATAGAAATTTTTTGAATTTAGAGTGAAATCGCGTTATGAAACACGACAACAATTTTGAGCTTTGTGCAGTTTTTGCACAATTTTGAATTATAGCGCTTTATAGGAAGATAGGTAATAGCTGACTACCCTTCTAAAGCTCCAACATTTCAATTTGAATTAGCGCCTGTAGTCCAGCATTATCTGAGACTAAGTCGTCTACGCTGCATTCATCTAGAACAGCCATAAATGCTGCGGTCGCTTTGTCTAACACGCTAGCCAGCCGACACGACGGTGAAATAAGACAGCTGGATTCATCCGTCGTACAGTCCAAAGTCATGATCTCATTCTCAGTTTCGCGAATGACATCCCCAACCTTGATCTGATCTGCAGGGCGCCCTAAGCGCATGCCTCCCGAGCGACCACGAACGGTTTCGACCAACCCACTACGCCCCAGCACATTCGCCACCTTCATCAAATGATTACGTGAAATCGAATAACGCTCTGCGACCTCGGTAATCGTCACCAATTTCTCGGTGTTGATTGCAAGGTGCATCATCAATCGCAAGGCGTAATCAGAGTGAAGACTTAGACGCATAGTTGATAAATATCTAAAAGATGCATAAATTATACATGTTTTATTGAAGAGTGACGAGTGATAAGTGAACTCAATGCAATTAGCTATAGAGATTTGCCAAAGAGAACACACGTAAGTTGCACACAGCAGCTTTGCCTTACCTTCGGACGACGTTGCTAAGTGGGAGAGAGTGTTACATCATTGTTTCTGGCAAAGACAAAGGTTCATTCAAGAGTATTTTCTAGCTAGCTGAACTTCGCAAAAGTAAGCTCTGATGCGTCCCCCACTGAGCGAAGTCGAATGTGCAACTTAAGTCAATGCCATTGAAATCTGTCACAACATTTGATCACGACAGCGAATTCAACCTCACGCATCACTTGTCACTCATCACCTCACCCTGCTATACTCGACACACGAAATATTTCACTTTTTGGAGCGTGAATTATGGCCGAATTGCCAGATTTATATGTAACCTCAGACCCAGCTGTTATTGAAGTTCGCGAAGCACTGCGCGAAGTCATTGATCCTGAAATTGGCTTGAATGTTGTTGAGCTTGGCCTCATCCGTAACATTCATGTTGAAGAAGAAGCCGTCGAAGTCACCATGATTTTGACCACCCCATTCTGCCCATACGGCCCAGCAATGGTCGAAAGCGTGCGCAAAGCTGCGTACGGCGCAACCAACAAAAACACGACTGTAGAAGTTGGGATGGAAATGTGGAACCCTGAAATGATGGAAGAAGGCGCCGGCGGAGACTGGGGCTTGTTCTAATGGTCAATTGTCATTGATCATTTGTTAATTGTCATTACAATGCAAACGCCGCGCTGAGGTCAGTGCGGCGTTTTTGATTTAGGCAGAAAGAATCCACGAAGTCACACGAAGAAGCACGAAGTTGTTTGAGTATTATGTGTAAACGGCACCTCTTGTAGAGACGTCCACGGTGTGGCGT
>JAHDIM010000466.1 GCA_020630805.1 Anaerolineales bacterium | reverse complement strand
CGCCAGTCATTGCCGGTTGCAATCACGACGGGATCAATGCCGTTCATGATGCCTTTGTTATGTGTCGCTGCCCGATATGGATCAGCAGCCGCAAACGCCCAAGCTTCGATGATGCCATCGCGCACTTGTTCACCAGTAAAGTCACCAAACGCCAGCGCGTCTGTTGTCCAAACGGCGCGGGCTTTGCTCATCCGTCGATCGGTCAGGTTTGACAGAATGCGTAAGTGAACGCGCCCGCCCGTCAAGGCCTCGATTTCTGGCGCTAGAAATTCAGCCGCAGTGTTGACCGCATTGGCACCCATTGCATCGCGCGTGTCGTAGATCAGATGGACAACGAGAAATGGTCCAATTGGCGAGTCCTCAATCTGACGAATTTCTAGATCCCGTGCGCCGCCACCTCGTTTTTTGATGGAAGGATGCAAGTTATCGATTGCGTCTAAGAGCGTTGTTTTATTAGCTTCAATGGCTTCAATTGCAGCGGCAGCATCTGACACATCTAGCAGCTGGAGCTGCCCAATCATTTCGGGCTCGGTGCTGCTGCAAGTAAAGCCGCCGCTTGAACGGGCTAGCTTTGCCATGAAACTCGCACTCGCCACCACTGACGGCTCTTCAAGCGCCATCGGGATGAGCACATCACGGCCATTAATGGTGAAATTCGCAGCAATGCCAAGTGGCAAACTGTGAACGCCAATCACGTTTTCAATCATGTGATTGGCTTGATCGGTCGTTAGGCCTGCTTGCCCACTCAACGCCGCAATTGACGGATCATCAAGATCGGTTAGCTGCTGCAAGAGTGCAATGCGTTCAGAAAGGCTGTGTTTGTAAAACCCGGAGAGTCGGGAGGAATATGCGTTCACGAGATGCTAAATAGGCGAAATTTGTCAGAATACGAGTTGGATTGTATCGATCTGACACTTTCAAAAACTATCAAGCTTGTGAAATTTGGAGCAAACGAAGGGGAATTAGAAATAATTAACGGCTAAACGAATAACTGCTGAATGATTAATGACAGTCATGCCCAGACTATACATAGATCCGAAATCTATGCTTCTGTTGAAACCAACAAATCTTGAGCACAATCATTAACCATTAATCGTTCAGCAATTTAGCAATTAATTATTCTCCCCCTCTTCCGGAGTAGGCGTCGGCAATGGTGCTAACCGATTTTGAAAATCTTGCATGGTATCCGTGCCGCTAACACGAATGCGGCCACGCTCAAGTGGGTAGTGAATGCTCTGCGTCAGGCTGCGTTTGGTGGTCAGTGCGCCCCAAAAGCCAATGTCACGCACAATCTGAATGATGTCATCGTCATATGCGCCATAGGGATACACAAAGAAACGCGGCTGATAGCCCACATAGTGCTTGATGGTCTCCATCGATCCAAGTACCTCATACACAATGTGGTCGTGGTTATGTTCAGTCAAAGAAGCGTGCGTTTTGGTATGCGGCTCTAAATCCCAACCGGCCTCGTGCATCTCAAGTGCCATCTCCCACGAGAGATAGTCCTCATCGCCTTTATCCATAAGTTCAGTGACCAAAAACAGCGTACCTGTATACCCAAACTCTTGCATGATTGGAAACGCATATTCGTAGTTATCCCGATAGCCATCATCAAAAGTAAAAATTACCGGCTTTTCCGGAATTTCACGCCCTTGCGTCAATGCATATTGCATCTCATAGAGACTGATTGGTTCATAGCCATTGTCTCGCAGATACTCAAGCTGCTGGCGAAACATCTCAGGCTCTACCGTTAGCCCCTCACGCAATGGGGTTGCATCTTCTGGCCACGGCTCCACGCGGTGATACATTAGAATCGGGAGTTCAAAGAGGCGACTACTCGCCTCAGCATCTCGCGTTGGCCCGATGGTCGGCGTTGGTGTCGGGGTAAAGGTCGCCGTTGGCGTATAGGTTGCAGTAGGCGTCGGCGTTTCCGTGAATGTTGCCGTCGGGGATGGTGTATTTGTCTGTGTTGCAGTTGCTGTTGGCGTGGCAGTATTCGTAGCGGTCGCAGTTTTTGTTGCCGTCTGAGTCACCTTCGTAATGACAGGAGTCTCAACTTTGGTTGCTGTCTCTGTCAAGACTAGCTCTGGACTAGCCTGAGCAACTTTTACAAAGTCCGCAGTCACGACTAATGTCGCAGTCTCTGCGGCCAACGCGACTGTTGGGATAGCCGACGGACTGTCTTCCACTATGGTCGCAGCCTGTGGCTGACGTGACGCAAAAATAGCGGTCCCGACAATCAGAATTACGATAATGCCGCTAAGGATAAGCGCATATTTTTCAATGCCGTCTGATCGCTGAGAATTTTGCATGCCAAATAACACCAACTCGCCCAAAGACATTCCACTTTGGATTTCACGCACTGTGCAAGTCCTATTTGGGATCGTCGTTACAACGACCCTACTAGGAGCGCTGATTCTAGCACGCGGCGCAGCAGCCCCCCAACCACCGGGAGCGCTGTTATTTGAAGC
>JAHDIM010000074.1:2083-15600 GCA_020630805.1 Anaerolineales bacterium | reverse complement strand
TTGTGTAATTCGTGGATTATATTTTCACACAATATTTCCGCAAATCGATAGAAACCGGTTTGACAAATACGAAATTCGGAATAAAATCAGCCACAACACACGAACCTCGGAAAAAATGGACAGTTTAGATTACGAAATCCTAGCGATGCTACAAGCTGATGGACGGCGGGCATTTACCGAAATTGCGAAGAAACACGACGTCACTGAAGGCACTGTCCGCAAGCGTGTCGCGCGCATGATTGACGAAAAAGTCGTCAAGTTCATCGCGCTAGCAGAGCCAAACAAAGTTGGCTTTGAAGCACCCGCCATCATCCAAGCCAAAGTCGCGCCCAACAAACTCGAATCGGCTGTTAGAATAATCGAGGAGTATCCCGAAGTGAGCTACTTACTACGGGTCACTGGAAATTACGATTTACTCATCGAGGTGCGCTGTCGCAATCTGACGCATTTCGCCGAACTGCTCCATCATCGTCTTCAAAAAATAGAAGGGATCGAAGACACACACACGATGATGGTTTTAAGCACAGAAACATTGAAAGAAGTTGACGTCCGAGAAGCCAAGCGTGATTGACAAATCACGTGTTGTTTCAGCTACCTAATGTCAACTAGCGCCTAAAGAGAAAGGACAATCACACTTGGCAACTAGCGTAAAACTTGAGCGAGTCACAAAACAATTTGGCGATGTCACCGCAGTCGATGACATTTCGCTTGACATTGCAGATGGCGAATTCTTCTCTTTGTTAGGGCCTAGCGGTTGTGGGAAAACCACCACGCTGCGCCTCATAGCGGGTTTTGAACAACCGACCTACGGCGAAATCGAAATCATGGGTCAACCAGTGGCTGGTGTTCCTGCGTATCGTCGTCCCGTCAACACCGTCTTCCAACGTTACGCCCTTTTCCCCCACATGACGGTAGAGAAGAACGTTGCCTTTGGGCTTGAGATGGCAAAGGTGTCCAAGCCTGAAATCAAAAAACGTGTTGATGAAGCGCTCGATCTCGTGCAGATGAGCACCTATCACAGCCGCAAGCCCAACCAAATGTCTGGTGGGCAAATGCAGCGCATCGCGCTCGCTCGCGCGTTGGTCAACCGTCCGCGCGTATTGCTCCTAGACGAACCTCTCGGCGCACTCGATCTAAAACTGCGCAAAGACATGCAGCTTGAACTCAAACGCATTCAGTCTGAAGTGGGCATTACCTTCATTTATGTCACCCATGACCAAGAAGAAGCCATCACCATGTCAGACCGCATTGCAGTCATGAGCAATGGCCTAGTGCAACAAGTCGGCGGCGCACGTGAAATTTATGAAGATCCAGCCAACCGCTTTGTCGCTGACTTTATTGGCGAGACCAATTTTGTTGAAGGCAACGTCACTGCTTCAGGTGACCTCACAACGCTGGATGCCAACGGCGTCACCCTAGCCGGAAAATCACGCAAACCTCTCACGAATGACACCCGCGCAACGCTTGCCATCCGGCCGGAAAAGATCGTTTTATCCGCCGCAGGCACAGCCGCCTCAGGTGACATGATCAGCGTGTCTGGCACCATTGTGGAAACTGTTTACATCGGCACAGACACCCGTTACGAGGTCGATATAAACACCGGCAACAATGTTGTCGTCCGCGTCCAAAATATTGGCGCGAGCAATGACACAACTTTCCACACGGGCGATAGCGTCTCACTTGCGTGGCGTCCCCAAAACGCACAGGTGCTGACGGACTAAATGACCGCCGCATCTTTTTCCGCGCCGAACGACAGCATGAAAATGCTCGACATTCATCCCACCCGTCGCGTTGCTGCTTGGCTATTACTCGGGCACGCTGGCCTTTGGCTGTATTTCCTCATCCGCTGGGTCACCTTTGGCAGCATAGGCTGGGACGCATTTGAATTTGAAGAAGCGCTCGCCAACACCATGTCCGGCGCTGCAATCCCAATCTACGTCGCGGGCATCGCCTTAGATCTGGCCAGCGGAATTCTATTGCTACGCAAAGGTTCCCTTGGCCGCACGTTGGGGCTCATTAGAAATGCCATTGTCATTCTAGGTGGATTAGCATTCTGGTGGATCAGTGGTGACCTTTATGGCCCAGTCTTCATCGTTGGAGTTGCAGCACTCGCACTAATCTTGCTAAATCGCAATGCTGGCTGGGCGCTCAATTGGCCTGCCGCATGGTGGCTGATCATCTTTTTTGTGATGCCAAACCTGATTATCTTCTTCGTCAGTCTGAGCGAACGCGGTCCGGGCGGCACCATTGTCTATCCCGAACTTAGTTTGGCGGGCTTCCGAGAGTTATTCAATGACTATGGCCGCTTTTTTAGTCGCATCGGTGGGCAGTTTATTTACCTTCGCATCTTCTGGCGTTCGTTCTGGATGGCAACAGGTAACACCATTTTGTGTCTCATCTTCGGCTATCCGTTTGCCTACTGGATCGCGCGGCAGTCTGAAAAATGGCGCGGCACGCTGATCTTTCTGGTAATGATCCCGTTTTGGACCAACGGTCTGGTGCGGGTCTACGCGTGGATGCTCTTGCTTCGCGATACAGGTCTGATCAATAACCTATGGACCTCAACGCTCCACGAACAAGCCGTTGCCTTGTCCGCGTCCAGCGCCTTCTTTGCGCGACTCGCAGAAATTACCGCTGACCCATTACCGTTGCTGTTCAATAACTTTGCAGTGTTCGTTGGCTTGGTCTATGGTTTCTTCCCATTTGTCGTACTGCCTTTATATAGCAATCTAGAAAAAATGGATTGGTCCCTATTAGAGGCTGCGTCTGACCTAGGCGCCAGCAGTTTTCAAAGTACAGTTCGCGTGCTACTTCCGCTCTCTATGCCAGGGATTGTTGCTGCCAGCATCCTAGTCTTTATTCCATCGCTGGGCTCATTTGTCGTGCCAGCACTAATGGGTGGTGGCAAAGTCGCGATGCTAGGCAACTTACTCCAACAGCAATTCTTGACCTCGCGTGACTGGCCGTTTGGCTCAGCCATCGGCTTTATGATGATGCTGATCATGCTTGGCGCGATTATGCTGTACTTCCGCGTTGGAGGCGAACGAAACTAATGACGATTGCAAATCCGACTCTGCCAGTGCGGAACAAAATCCGCAAATCGTTCAACGAACGCGCTCTTATGTGGTTGTCGATTGGGATGTTCCTCTTTTTATACCTACCAATCATCATCCTGATTATTTACTCGTTTAACGACAATCGCTTTGTCAGCGTTTGGGCAGGCTTCAGCACGCGCTGGTACGGTGAAGTGTTCCGCGATGATGCCGTGATGAGCGCCTTACGCTTCAGTCTTTGGCTGGCGTTTTGGTCAGCTGCGATCAGCACAGTACTCGGCACGTTGACAGCCATTGCGATGGAACGCTTCAACATCTGGGGCAAGACTGCCTATGACGCCCTGCTGTATTTGCCAGTCATCATCCCAGACATTGTGATGGCACTCTCGACCCTACTGTTCTTTGTCATCCTAGGCGTGGGGTTAAGCAAGTACACCATCCTAATTGCGCATATTGCCTTCAATATATCCTTTGTCGCAATTGTGGTGCGCGCCCGTCTCACAGATATGGACTCTTCCTTAGAAGAAGCCGCAGCCGATCTGGGCGCAAATGCGTGGGAAACCTTCCGGCGCGTGACGTTACCATTGTTAGCACCGGGGATTGTCGCTGGCGCATTGCTCGCCTTCACCCTGTCGCTAGATGATTTTGTCATCACGTTCTTTATGGCTGGCCCAGGCACAACCACCCTGCCGATTTTGGTGTTCTCAAAAGTACGCTTTGGGGTGACGCCAGAAGTCAACGCTGTATCGACACTAATGTTTCTTGGATCAACAATTTTGGTGATCATTTCATTGTTGATCCAACGCAGAACTTAGAATTTTAGCCGCGGACAAGCACGCGTGAACGCAGATAGAACTCTTCTAATCTGTGTTTACCGTGAATTTCGTGTCCTGTTCCGACACGTTCTCAGATCCGCATTTTTTGTTTTAGAATGAAATAAGATTAGATGTTAGTTGGTTGGTTTGTAAGTTTGCTGGTGTAACACATTCACTAGCACACCAGCAAACTAACCAACGATCTAACTAAACCCATCTAACTATTTTCTGAGGAGAAAATTATGAAAAACAAACTGTTATTTGCTTGTCTGGCAATGCTAACAGCATTGGCACTCGCCGCATGTGGCGGTGGCCCAGGTGGTCCGGGCGGCCCAGCTGGTGGTGGTGACGAAGGCGGTGGCGCTGCTGCCGTGCCTGCTGATGATGCACTCGCAGCAGAACTCAGCGTCTACAACTGGGCAGACTATATCGACGAAGAATTGTTGACCCAATACGAAGAACAATACGGCGTCAAAATCATCTACGACACCTATGCTTCAAATGAAGACTTGCTCGCAAAACTGCAAGCAGGTGCAGAAGGTTACGACGTGATCATGCCATCTGACTATATGGTTTCCACCATGATCGGTCTTGGCTTGCTGTCAGAAATCGACACTGCTTCAATGTCAAACATCGGCAACATGGATGCAGACTTCATGAATGCACCATTTGATCCAGGTAACAAACACTGCGTGCCTTACCAATGGGGGACCACGGGTATCGGTTATCGCAATGGCAACGAGTACTTTGACGCCAACCCGCCAACCAGTTGGGCTGCGTTGTTTGATCCAGCCATGTTGGAAAACTACAGCCCACAAGGCATCAACGTTCTGAACGATCCACGCGAACTTCCAGCAGCGGCTGCGTTCTACTTGGGTTACAGCCCGAACACAGAAAATCCAGACGAAATTGCGCACATCACCGAAACCATTTTGGCCGCAAAACCATTCTGGAAGACCTTCAACAGTGAAGGCTACGACACCGAATTGCTCATCCCAGACGAAGTTGTCTTGAGCCAAGGTTGGAGTGGCGATGTTGCTTTGGCCTACTACGAAACGTGGGACGATGACGCAGAAGACGGCAACTGGTACTACAGCATCCCAGAAGAAGGCGCAGTCAAGTGGCTAGACAACATGTGTGTCACTGCTAGCAGTGAACGCAAAGGCACCGCATTGCACTTCATGAACTTCTTGCTGGGTGCAGAAGAAGGTGCAGCAATTACCAACTACAGTTACTATGCAAGCCCAAATGCGGCCGCAAAAGAATTCATCTTGGATGAAATTCTTGAAGACCCAAGCATCTTCCCACCTGCTGAGGTCCAAGCAAAACTCGAATGGCTCGTTGAACCAAGCGACGAAGGCATTAAGCTGTACGACGAAATGTGGACTGCTATTAAGGCAGGTAGCTAATGCACTAATGGCTAATCGGCTAATGGCTGATGTGTTAACCGCCTAGCTAACAACGAAACGGCTAGCGTTCCTCTGTGTGAAGAACGCTAGCCGTTTTCTGTCTCACATAAAACTAAGAATAGACTAGAGTTGCACGTAGCGGCTGTGCCTTACCGACGGACAGCTTCGCCCAGTGAGGGACGCATCTAAGCTGTCACTCAGTATATTTCGCAAGTTGCCCAAATTGCTCAGCAATTACAATAAAGACATACTCTTGCATATTCTTATGAACTATGCCGATAACAAAGATAAAGTACGCCTTCACTGAGCAACGTCGAATGTGCAACCTAAGTGCACGCTCCCTGACATAAACAAAATTTATTACAATCTCTAAGCGCACAGCGCAATACTCCCTACATCACACCATGGACTTCACCCAATACAACACCCACGACCTTTGGCAAAAAGATATTGATCACGTTATTCACCCCTGGGCTTACTACCCTGAGTTTGAAAAGAACGGCGCGCTTGTTGTTGCCGAATCTGAAGGCGCGTATGTGTTTGATGCCGATGGCAAGCGTTATTTAGATGGCATTGGCGGCATTTGGTGTGTCAACATTGGCTATGGTCGCCCGGAGATGGCGCAAGCCATTGCCGACCAAGTGATGAAAATTCCATACTTCAATGCTTTTACGGACACGACCACACCAGCCGTTGCGGAATTTGCTAATCGACTGTGCGAGATTGCACCGGACAACTTAAACCATGTGTTTATGAGCACTGGCGGCTCAGTTGCCAACGACTCTGCCGTGCGGATCGCGCATCACTACTTCAGTCGCTTGGGCAAGCCACAAAAGCGCAAAGTATTGTCACATGTTCAGGGGTATCACGGCTCAACGTATCTGGCGATGTCTCTGACCGGCATGCCCGGTAGCCATAAGAACTTTCATATCGACACCGACCTCGTCGCGTATGTGGAATGTCCTTATGTTTATCGGCGGCCAGAGGGGATGACAGAAGCGGACTTCTGCGACCACCTAGTCCGTGAATTCGCCAAGAAAGTCGAAGCGATTGGCCCCGACACGATTGCAGCCTTCATCGCCGAACCGATTCTTGGATCTGGCGGGGTCATTGTGCCACCACAAGGCTATCACGCCCGCATTCATGAGATTTGTAAGCAGAATGAAATTCTGTACATCTCAGATGAAGTCGTTACTGGTTTTGGCCGCTTAGGGCATTGGTTTGCCTCAGAAGCAGAGTTTGGTATCAAGCCTGACATGATCACCAGTGCCAAAGGCATTACCTCTGGGTATTTGCCCATGGGCGCGACCCTGATCTCAGATCAAATCCATGAGGTGATCACCTCGCAAGAGATTGGCGACAACGTTTTCTCACACGGCTTCACCTACAGCGGGCATCCGGTGGCTTGCGCAGCAGGGCTGATGAACATGCACATCATTGAACGCGATGGCATTTTGGAGCATGTCCAGAATGTAGGGCCTTACTTTGAGCAAGCACTAGCAACATTGCAGGACTTGCCGATTGTCGGTGATATTCGCGGGAGAAAATTCATGCTGTGCATTGAAAGTGTCGCTGACAAAGTAACCAAAGCCCATTTCCCAGCCGATGCCAGAATTGGCAAGCGGATTGCCAAAGAAGCCGAAAAACGAGGGCTCATTGTGCGGCCAGTCGGCGCACTCAATATCCTGTCGCCAACCCTGATCTTAACACCTATGCAAATAGATGTCCTTGTGGCAACCTTACGCGCCTCCATTGAAGCGGTAATTGACCAACTCGTTCGCGAAGGCCATCACATTGCCTAACACACACCATTTATGTCAAAGACAATTGTAATCGGAGCAGGAATTGCAGGGATCATGGCCGCCCGCACATTGCAGAACGCAGGCCACGCCGTCACCATTCTAGAATCTCGGCGGCGCTTAGGAGGACGTGCCCACACAGATCATAGTCTTGAGACTCCTATAGATTTAGGAGCATCTTGGATTCACGGCAGCGATGGAAATATTCTCACATTGTTGGCAAATAACGTAGGCCTACGATATGACGTCACAGACTTTCTAAACCGCACCTACACCGCTGTCCAAGCGTATGACGCCGATGGCACCATGCTGCCACAAACTGCATATGGTGAGGGCTTGCAATGGGGGCTTGGCGCACTCTACAACTACTCTGCGTCTTTGCTTTATGAAAAACCAGAAAATCTACGTTCGCTAAAAGAAATCATTGACTACGGCCTGCCTGCTCCGCTTGGTGCGGACTATGCGACCATGCAGGGAATGAAGTATCAAACGCTAATTAGTAGTGAGTACTTAAGCGCAACCGATGCAGACAAACTAAATTGGGAACTGGCGACTAAAGAATATGTTGGTCTACCAGGGGATGACCAACTTGTACATGGGGGCGGATTTAACCTACTGACAGATCACCTTGCTGATGGATTAGACATCATTCAAACAGCCAGAGTGTACCGCGTGGTATTTCAAGACAATGGGAAAGTACGCTGCTTCACAGAGACAACCTCGTTTGTAGCCGATCAAGTTGTCATCACTGTCCCGCTAGGTGTACTGAAAGCAAATGGAATTATTTTTGAGCCACCACTTCCTGAAGAAAAACAAGGTGCCATTGAACGGATTGGGTTTGGCGACTACGAAAAACTCGTCATGCAATTTGATAAGTTCTATTGGCCTGAACCTGCGCAGCGTTTCAATTATTTAAGCGAAGGTGAGCCGTCGTTATTCAATGCCTGGCTCAATATCGGGCATTACACAGAAGAACCTATCATTGTGGCCTATCATGCTGGGCGGCGTGCTAGAGAAATCAACACCTGGGATGATGAAAAGCTGATTACTGAAGCGGTTGCGGTCATGCAAAACATATTTGGTGATAACGGATATGGCAAAATTCCACGTCCAATTGCATATTTACGCACCAATTGGCAGCATGACAATAATTCATACGGTGCCTATTCATATGCACACGTTGATCAATTAGAGACAGACCGAGCAACATTAGCCGCTCCTGTAGCACAAAAATTATATTTTGCAGGTGAGGCTACCCACCCACACATGTACGCAACGCTCCATGGCGCTTACGAAACCGGTGTTGCTGCCGCCCGTCAAATTCTTAAGATTCAACCTGAACC
Organism: Anaerolineales bacterium; assembly: GCA_020630805.1. GTDB lineage: Bacteria > Chloroflexota > Anaerolineae > Anaerolineales > UBA6668 > JAHDIM01. Next base: position 7,181 of record JAHDIM010000074.1, on the reverse strand, counting down.
TAGTGATGAAATTCACTATCGTATTCTTACAACTGATGACTGCCAACAAGTCGCTAACTTACTAGAACTGTGCTTCCCGAGCATGGTTCCAGACGGCGTTTACTCTACAGAAGACTTAGAAGAAATCGCAGAAACATTCCCAGAAGGGACCATCTTAGCGCTTGATGGCGACAAAGTTGTGGGAATGGGAACCGGCATGTTTGTCAACATCGAATTTGATGAAATGCCCGACACGGAAACCCAGGTCACGTATCCCAATTTCCGCCCCTACCATGACCCAGACGGCGATTATTACTATGGCGCAGACTTTTGCGTCCACCCTGACTATAGACGTCGTGGTATCGGGTCCAATATCTATATCCGTCGTAAGGCAGTTGTTACATCAAACAATAAAAAGGGGTTTGTTGCTGCAGCAGTCCTACCAGGCTTTGCCGAACATAAAGACAGCATGGATGTGCATACCTACGTCAACAAAGTTATCGCGGGTGAACTATTCGACTCAACGCTATCGATGCAAATCAAAAACGGCTTTCGAGTCATCAAGCTGATGCACGAGTTCTACGAGTATGAAAAGTCAGACAACTGGTCTGCGCTCATCCTCTGGCAACGCGAAGTAACTGATTAAGTATTTGCCGCGGACAAAGCAGGCGAGGCGGATAGATTCTCAATATTTCCATCTAGTCCTCCTGGTCCGCGCTTGTCCTGAGCATCGTCGAATGGGGCTAAAGTTCATCTCGCAGTCAGAATTTGGCGCAGATGCTCCATATGCCCGATATCATGGTGCGTGGCGATTTGCAAGATATCCATTGCGTTGACAACGCCAAAGTGCGCATGTCCTCCGACATATTCCGTCAGCGCTTGCTCTGAATAGCCTTCTAATTCAGCCAAAAACGCTTCCCGTTGTGCCATCCACTTTTCAAGTGAATCGCGCATTTCCATCCCTTCAAAATCCCAATTGTCATGATTGAAATATTCAAAGGTTGGTTTTGTATCGTTAACTAGCTGCTGAACCCGGACTCGAAAGCAATCTTTTTCCACCAAGTACATATGTGCCGCAATTTGGCGTAGCGACCATTCCGCTTCCGCAGGAGCCCAGTCTGCATCAGCTTCATGAGCAAGCAACATATTTGCAAATACAATCTGCGTTTCTTTTGCAATTTCTAGTTTTTGTTTACGCGAATCGTTGAAGTCCATCTGTTTTCACCCACCCAAAACAAGTCCAACAATAATTGAGATCAGGAATTGCCAGAAAAACAACGACGCCAAGAAACCTGAAAACACCCCCATCAATCTTGCGCTGCCATCTGTCGGTAAAAACCGATTAATCAACGCATGCAGCCCCCAACCGATCAATCCCATCACAACAATCACGACTAGCGCCGTGGCGAATGTAATGCCAGCTGCCGTCCATGACGGGCCAGCATCCATGGTCATTAGCGTTGGCAACCCCAGCAGCGCAAAGGCTAAAACCCCGAGCGGGATTGAGACAATCACACTTTGCGCAATAAAACGAACTTTGTTCATAGTAGTTCCTCCAAGGATGGTATGTCATAAGCAGCACATTTAATGACAAAACCCACATTCATTTGTAAGGATGCGATTAGTGGAGACATTCGCATTTATTTGGTTGGCATTTGGGAATAGAAAAGAGACTCCTTTCCGAGCTTGCGAGGAATCCACCCATAACGCTGAAGCCAAACGACAAATAGAGCATGTGAAACGGAGCTTCACTCAAATGCGCAGGGAAAACTTTGCAATTTCAAGTCTCGGGTGGATGCTAGCCGCTTCGCCTTACCTGGGGACACTGCGTTCAGCAAGGTGAGATTAAGATTTTGACACGAATAAAGTTTCTGTTTTTGCTAAATTTTGAAACGTCAACAGACCCTAGAAACAAGGCATTGTTATCCAGGATCCAGGGTTAGATTGACGAGAACCTAACTGACCTTGATGCAGACTATAGTGGCGATGAAACAGCCTTTACTCAGAGGTGAGTAAAATTCGGCCAATGAGGCGAACATGATGAGCCTCATCCGTTTCGGCAAGAAGTTGAACGATATGAGGATTATCTTGCGTCCTGGCAGTCAGAGTGAATTGCGGAGTCTGAGCAAAATCAGACTTATTTACGAAGAATGGAATTGAGGCGGTCGGCTCGACACCAACTATAGTCAAAGTGTCGACAGTCGCACTCTCTATGAGCTTGATGTCGTCTTTTGTGACCCAACCTTCGACCTTAATATGGGTAAAGCCCGTTTCAGCATCTCTTGAGAGTTCAGAATAGCAGGTGTCTAACGGCAGCTTGGTAATCCAATTTTCTTCACCTAAACCGCTAAGATCAAACAAGGTAATTGCTTGTTCAATAGTGTTGGCGCAGTCTACAGCGCCGCTAAATGCAACAGTCGGCACTGGTGTGATCGCTTGTGCCGCACCAGGGCGAAGCGTTGCAAAAATTACAGGTTCTGTTGGCATTGCCAACACACTATCAGATGTATCCGACAGCGAACGACCAAATTCCGCGTGCGCAAGCGCCCCCCAAGTGTCATTTAGAAAATAGCCAATTCCAAACAGCAATGCGCCGGCAACCAAGAACGCCACTAGAGTCTGCATGACATGCGTCAGTCGCTTCGGCGACAATATAGGTACCTGTCTAGCGTTGGTAGGTGCAGGCTTAGCTTTTTCCTGAACAGCAACGCTTGGCGCTACTGAAGCAGACACTGTAGGCGCAGCACTTACAGGAGCGGCTTTAGGCGCAGTCGTTTGCACGACATTCAGAGGCTTAGTAGGTTCTTCCGTTGCCTTAGGACCATCTGCGACGACAGCATTCGGCGCATTAGAATCAGCAGCAGGTTTTGCTGTTTGACGGCGCCACGGCACAAATCTTTTCCACGAGCGCTGCGGTTTAACAGGTTGTACTTCAGACGCGCCTTCTGCTGTGAGTGCATCAATGTCAATCTGTTCTAAGACTGACACGAGAATGTCAGCATTTGTTTTGGCAAGTTGCGGAGCGATGTCAGCAACAGCAAGATCCTGTTGACAGAACGATATGATTTTCTCTTGGAGCACCTCATGTGCCTGATGACGGTGCAAGGCTTTCGAGACCGCCCCGAGTTGCTCGTCTGCTTGCAAATGAGCAGCGCGCTGCGATAAAGCTTGATGGCGGGCCTCTATGGTTGCTTCATCATGCAGGACCCTTGTCCAGTCTCCGGCCAGATGTCTCTGTAAGGCCGTTCGAGCTTCATTTTTATTCTCTGCACCCACCCCTGTCAGCGGCAAATTGATATGCGTAGTCTGCTGAATATGTTGACTAGCCACCTCATAATCTGGATCAACCTTAGCCAGTGCATCGCGGACTTGCGCCCAGTGAAACGCTAACGTCAATTCAGGCAGTCGCTTGGTCGTTGTTTGTAAACGTTGGCGCAGATCGGCAGCAACGCCATCGATCGCGTTTTGAAAGGCTGCGTCTGCAACGCTTGGCACTTGGTACAGTTGCATACTAATCTGGCGCGCAGCGGTATTCAACGCATCTGGGTGCGTTTCACTCTCAGCTGTTTTCAGCAATGAATCCGTTGCTTGAAGTTGATCACAGGCAATTTGCTGTTGTTCCCACAAGTCAGTTAATTCCGGCACCGACTGCGCCACGTATGCAATTTCAATCGCAGCTTGGGCGAGGCTATTTTTACCTAGCGCCAACGATGTCCGTCGATAGGCTTGGATTGCTTCCAAACGCTGCTGCGTCTCTGGCGAATTCGGCAAGGATTGATAGTATGCTTGTGCTTGTGTGAGATCAAACGCCTGCAGCAAGGTATCACCTTCAACCAGCAGATTGGCAGTTGGGACTGGTTCGACATCTTCAACATGAATTAATTGAGGTGAGACACCTTCAGTCTCTAAGGTGACATTAGAGGCAGTTGGTTGGACAACTTTTGCAACAGCGTCGGGCGAGACTGGCTGCTCCACGGGTGCTGACGCGTCAGCCGTGATATCAGATGTGACTTGCACTGTCGCGTTCTTTTCAGCCGTCACTGAGCTTGCTTCTAGCTCAGATGCCCCCCTGATAAAGCTAGTCCGTACGTCTGACGTATCCGATGAGCCTGTAAGAGAGTTGTTCTGCGCAGGTTTGGTAACGACATCCGTTGCAGCGGGGAGACGCCGCTTCTGTGAAATTGTTGAATGCGACGCAACTGGAGCAGGCGTTGAAGAGACCTCAGCGGAAGAAGTTGTCGCTTCATGTTGGATCATCACGTCCATGTCGGCGACACGCTGACGTTCGAGATCGACCAATTCGTCTGCCGCTGCATTGCGTTCGATCAGCAACAGTTGCATTTGTCGTGCTGTCACATTGACATCGTCGAGATGATTCTGCGCCCAATGCATAAACGCTTTGTCTTGTTTGGGCGGGGCCAACGCCAGTAGTTTTGCCGTCGCCTCGGACGGCAGGCTAACAAACTGCTGAGGCAATTGCCCACTTAACAGCGTCCGCAATACACGCGTTGAGTTTAGTTGTGGCTCAAGCTCTGGATAGTCTGCCAGCGGCACAACCTCACACAGCAGCACATCATCTGGATTAGCCAGCAACGCAGTGATGACATAGACATCACCTTGAATTTTCGCGCCTAAGACCGGCCCCAGAATTTCTGTTGCCACCTCAGCGGCCTGAGTGTCTGGTGCCAAACTAGGTGAATCATTCTCTGGCTGTGGAACGTCAACACCATCAACTTCACCTATTGGCTGATGTTCGACTGTGTCAAGATCAACTTGACTAGGTGCATCGACAACGTCTGGATGATCCGTGATTTCGGAGTGGACTACTGTTTCTAGTTGCGCAGTTTGTTGTTGAAGTCGTTTGTCCGCTTTCTCTGTCGGATCAAGCACTGGCGCGGTAATATTCGGCGATTCAGTGGCCACCGGTGCCGCAGGTGCTATCGTCGTAACTGGCACAGCGACTTCGACAATTGGCAAATTCGCGTAAAACTCAGCATCGTAGCGGACCACAATAAGATTTACGATCAGCGCGACGACGTCATCCGGATCAATCTCGGTTTGAATCCACTGGTGAAACAATTTCTCACGGTCGATGGGCGCACAAAAGACGAGATAGGCA
>JAHDIM010000074.1:0-1983 GCA_020630805.1 Anaerolineales bacterium | reverse complement strand
CCACTGGTGAAACAATTTCTCACGGTCGATGGGCGCACAAAAGACGAGATAGGCATCTTCTGAATCAAAGTCAATGTTTGGATTTTCAACAACAGCGTGAAAGTCCAGCTGGTCGCGAAACTGTCGCGAGGACAGAATTGAAGAGCCACCAGTTTCCAGTGCCAGTCGTTGCACTAAACAACAGCTATATTGCGGTGTTTGGCGTAAAACGTGCCGTAGCACATAATGTTCGCCTTGTATTTCTAAGGCTGGTTTGCCAGAGATGGATGTCATTATGCAGCGTCAGCAACGGCTTGTTCGCGACGACGGCGGATCAAGACTACAATGCCAGCTAAAGAGGCAATCGCCACGACAACTGCCCCACCAATGACGTAAGGCCACCACTCTGTAGGAATGGCATTGCGATAGTCACTTAGACTAAGGTCAATGGTGTTATCGACTGTGGTGTTGTCGTCAGAAGCAGCTTCAGGCGTCACTTGGATGACATGGTCAAACTGCGCAGCGTTGAGCGCAATCCAAATTTGGGTTTGATTGTCAGCCGGAATAGAGACGAGCCAACTGCCCTCCGAGTCAGGGACCTGGTCGGCGCGAGTGGCTAAGTCGATGATGTGGTTGCCAGTTGGAAGCGTAAAGCATCCAAGATCAGCAGCAGGCGTCATGGCAACATTACCACCACGCACGGTAAACGCAACTGGAATCGGCGTGCCATCGACATCGGCGTCATACAGTCGATTTGCGTTTTGATCTGGATAGGCAAACACGCACAAATTACCGGTGCCGTTTGCGGTATCAGTCGCAGCCAAGACATCTGTTGTGCCATCTGCTTCGGTTGCACCTGTCACAGTTTCGGAGCCCGCACCTTCAGAACAGTCTAAATATTCCGTTGCAGCCCAACCTTGCGTCCCGTCGGCAAGCGCTAAAGAACGCCAATCACCGCTTTCATCTAAGGTGAGCGCAGTTGCGACTGCATCACCCGACAAGCGCCCCACAATTTCAGCCTCTAAACTTGGGTCTTGACGCACGTGCAACCCACCGATGTCTGCCACTGTACGACATTGCGCGACGCTTGAAGTAGCTTCAGTGTCGTCCTCAATTTCGTCTGCGGATGCTACATCACTTTGGGCGTCTTCAACTTCAATTGGTTGACTTACGGATCCGGTCTGAGGTGCGCCAGTGCACAAGAAAAATTGGCTCGATGTCCAGCCAGTGAGGCCATTCTCCATTTGGATTTCAATCCAATCGCCCTGGTCATCGAGATACGTTGCCGTTTCTGAAGGTTGAATAATCGTGAGGATTTCGGCATCCAGACTGCCCGAACGGCGCACGTTGACGGCACTCGTCGCAATTTGCGTGCAGACTCCATCAGCAGCGGCTTGCGCAATGACCTGCACATTCTGCTGGCGCGTACAGGACAGCACAGCAGCCGCAAGCCAACCACGTTCACCAGTGGCCGCGGTGACTTCTGCCCAGGCGCCATCGGCGCTAAAGGTATTCAGTTCTAAGCAAGTATCGGGGGCGATGGCGATGTCTGCCGAAGCAACAGCTTCTGGCACTGCGCGTGCGAAAACGGTGTCAGCGGCCATTGCTTGGCAGGCGCAACTCTCCGCCATTGCATGCTGCGGCGCCCCTGCGGTCATCAGGAGTAAAGAAAACGTGAGCGACAGGATTACGCGAGCAAGTTGCATAGCAATTATTGGGCAAAGAGTTAACTTTAGAGTGCCGCAAGGGTATCTAATTAGCGTAACAAAAGCGTAACGTGGGCGGAGTGGGATTTGGCCGCGGGCGAGGGAGATGAACGCGGATGGGTGTTGGGTAAAAAGCACACAATCGAAAAACTTACGAAGATTTGTTCAGAAAGAGCACGCCGATACGCCACCCACTGAGCGAAGTCGAATGTGCAACTGTAACGATTGCGACGCTGTGTAGGCTGAGCTTGTCGAAGCCGGGCATGATTACACTCGCAACTCGGCTTCGACAGGCTCA
>JAHDIM010000465.1 GCA_020630805.1 Anaerolineales bacterium | reverse complement strand
TCGCCACTCGCCACTCGCCACTCGCCACTTTCTCTCTAGACATCCCGTCTCCACATCGCTATAATTTGATGCGTATGTTGCGTTTCCTAAATCTAAATCAAGTTATCACGTGGACTGCTGTTGCAGTCTTGCTAGCAATTGGTGCGGCTGCGACCGCCCGATATGGACAACCTTCTGGGGACATCCAAATTGCTTCTCAAGCGTCTGAAATTATTCTGCCGCAGGCTGCGTGGGATCTTCCAGAATCTTTGGCCCCAGCCGAAATTTTGAGTTACGTCACAGGGTTGTGGAATGCAATCTTTGATGTGGACTCCATTCCAAGCTCACGCGCGTTAGCAGTTGTGCTGTTCGGTGGTTTTGTTGTATTCAACATTGTTGGGATGGCGGTGACAATTGCCTTGCTGGTGTGGTTGTTTGGACGGATCCAACGCAACCTAAATAAAGCTGCATAACTTTTATTTTGGATAATAGAATTTGAATTAAGCCGGGCTATATGCTCGGCTTTTTGTTTGGAGCATTCAAATGACTGAGCATTCAGCGTATCAACAAGCCCTTCAAAATGCAGTTCTCGTTGACCGATCTGCTATCGGTAGATTTTGGTCAAGTGGTGGGCATAATATTGATCTGATCCATCGCATGTCGACGAATGATTTGCGCAACATGCGTGAATTTGAAGGCCGGCGAACGGTTCTGACCAACGCCAATGGCCGAATCATCGATCTGATTACCGTGATCAACCTTGGAGATCGCGCGCTCGTGTTGACTAGCCCCAACAACGGGACCCCAATCCGCGGCTATTTAACGCGCTATATTTTCTTCAATGATGATGTCAAACTCGCAGATGCCGCGAACGATCTCACGTTGCTGGCTTTGATTGGCTCACAAGCTGCGGCGCATGCCGCGGACCTTGGTGTCGAGGTAAATGCACTTGCTGACTACAGTGTCACGACGTTGAATGATGATGTGCTGCTTCAAAAGTTGCCACCTCTAGCTGGCAGCGCTGCGTTTCAACTCATCGGCACGCCAGAAGCGGTGGCCACACTTGCTTCACAGTTGAAACAAAAAGGTGTCACTGAAGCCGACCATGCCGTATTCGATATGTTATGGATGGAAGCCGGGTATCCGGCTCCAGGAAAAGAAGTGACTGGAGACTTCATTCCGCTTGAAGTAGATCTTTGGAATTCTGTCAGCTTTTCGAAAGGTTGCTATATCGGTCAAGAGATCATTGCGCGGATGGAAAGTCGCGGGAAGCTTGCCAAAACATTGGTCGGCATCCGCTCAGATGCAGAGCTGCCGGTCGGCGCCACACTGAAAGCAAACGGCGGACGAGGCAAAGTGACGAGCAGTTTATATTCACCAACGTATGGGTGGATCTCACTTGGTTTACTCAAGCCAGATGCCATCAAAACAGGGGACAGCGTAGATGTCATCGCCGATGGCGAAACGCTACAAGCCACACTTACAGAACTTCCATTTTCATAGACAATTTCCTGCGTGAAGCATTCGGCTTTTCATGTAGATCATCCGATATGCTGACCTAGTATCGCTACTGATATATCAGTAATATATGACAAAATACATATTGATATGACTGACAAAATTGCACAAGTTATCGACAGCAAAGGGCTTGTTGCCGAGATCAAAGACGAAATTCGCACTGGTGTTGAACAGTTAGAAGCATCTGGCTGGCCATGCAAGCTCGTTTCAATTGATATTGGAAGCAGCGCAGCCTCTAGCGTCTATATTCGAAATCAAAAACGCACTGCTGAAAGTGTTGGCATTACTTTTGAAAACCGCCACTTCCCAGCAGACATCACGCAAGATGAAGTGCTTGCAAGCTTGCAAAGCCTGAACGTAGACCCGCGTGTCACAGGCATTATTTTGCAACGTCCAATTCCTGCACATCTAGATCTAGATACGCTTCAATTCTTCATCCATCCGTCTAAGGACGTGGAAGGTATGAATCCCGCCAATATTGGCAACATTGTGTATGGCAAATTCCGCTTGGTGCCATGTACAGCGCTTGCGTCCGTTGAGTTGTTGAAAAGCACTGGACTTCAACTGCGTGGGATGGAAGTGGTGATGATTGGTCACTCTGAAATTGTCGGGAAGCCAGTCTCACTCTTGCTAATGGAAGATTTGGCTACCGTGACGGTAACACACCATGGCACAAAAGATCTCGCAAGTCATACCCGACGCGCAGATGCTGTTTTTGTTGCCGTTGGAAAACCGGGACTGATCACAGCGGACATGATCAAACCAGGCGCAGTTGTAATTGATATTGGTATCAATCAAATTCAATTCACCGATGAAAACGGCAAAACCCGCAATCGCGTTGTTGGTGATGTCGATTACGAAGAAGTGCGAAAAGTCGCAGACTGGATTACACCTGTACCGGGAGGGGTAGGCCCCGTGACCGTTGCGGTACTGTTGCGAAATACGATGTACGCTGCCCAAAATCAGCGTAAAAAATACGA
>JAHDIM010000464.1 GCA_020630805.1 Anaerolineales bacterium | reverse complement strand
AATGCGCCGCACTGGGATCTCCAACTTCTTGCCACTCAGCGTATATGGAATTTCGCTGACCTGATAAATTTCATCTGGGACGTGCCGCGGGGAGACTTCGTGACGCAGCTTGCGATTGATCTGCTGGCGCAGCGCTTCGTTCAGGGCTACCCCGTCGCGCAAGACCACGAATAATGGCATAAACGAGTCGCGCCCCAACGCTTCGAGGTCAATCACCAGCGCATCCAGCACTTCGTCGATGCCTTCGACACATTGGTAGATTTCACTTGTGCCCATACGCACGCCTTTGCGATTGATAGTCGAATCTGAGCGACCATAGATCACACACGCGCCGCGTTCATTGAACTTGATCCAGTCGCCGTGTCGCCAAATCCCCGGATACATTTCAAAGTAGCTCGACTTATAACGCGCTTGCTCCGGATCATTCCAGAACATCACCGGCATCGATGGCATTGGCTGTGTGATCACCAGTTCGCCAACTTCATCAAGGATCGGTGCGCCGCTCGGGTCATAGGCCATCACGCTTGCGCCTAATGACGCTCCTTGAATTTCACCCGTGTAAATCGGCATTGTGCGTGCGCCGCCGACGAAGGCTGTACACAAATCTGTGCCGCCGCTGAGCGACTCAAGCGCAATGTCGCTGCTGACATTTTCGTAGATCCAATTGAATCCGGTTTCTGGCAATGGGGCACCCGTAGAGCCCATCCCGCGCAGGCCGGACAAGTCGTAGGCATCTTTTGGCACTAAGCCAGCTTTGTTACACGCCCCAACGAAGGCCGGTGACAAACCAAAGTAATTGACCTTATGTTTGGCAACAAACGCCCACAATCGATCCAAGTCTGGGTACCCTGGGCTACCGTTGAACAAGGCCACAGAACAGCCTGCCAACATCGCCCCAAGCTGATAGTTCCACATCATCCAGCCTGTGCTGGTGTACCAGAAGAACCGTTCCCCCGGTTTGAGGTCGTTATGGAACACAGTCGATTTGATGTGCTCCAACAAATTCCCGCCGTGCCCATGCACAATTGGCTTTGGCAGCCCTGTGGTGCCAGAGGAGTACAGCACCCACAGTGGATGATCAAAAGGCACTTGCTCAAAATGCAGCCCATCAGCATCCGTCCGGTCTAGCACGGCTGACTGCCAACTGCGAATTGACTTTGGCAAACTGCTTGTATCGGCATCTACCAATGGGATCAGAATAGTTTCTTCTAGGGTTGGCAACTGCGCTTGGATCTGACCCAAGACATCGGTACGGTCGAAGTTTTTGCCGTTGTACGTGTAGCCATCAACCGCAATCAGCACCTTTGGCTCGATTTGCCCGAAACGATCCAGCACGCTTTTTGCGCCAAAGTCCGGCGACGCGCTCGACCAAATCGCACCGAGGCCCGTCGCGGCTAAACAGCCAATAATCGCTTCCGCCACATTCGGCAGATACGCAACAACCCGGTCGCCCTTTGTCACTCCAAGCTCTTTCAACGTCGTTTGCAGCGCCGCCACCTGTTGGGTAATGTCCGCTTTCGTATAGACAACCGGCTCGCCCAGTTCGGCTTCATAGACAATCGCATCGCCATCAATCATTTTGGCGAAGATGTTTTCGGCATAGTTCAGCCGCGCTTCTGGGTACCAATCCGCGCCGGGCATCTTGCGTTCAGTCAGGATGGTCGTGCCTTTTTCAGACGCAACAATGGCACAGTACTCCCAGATGGAGTCCCAAAACGCCTCGATTTCCGTGACTGACCATTGCTGAAGTTCGACATAATCGGCAACGTGCACATCGCGGTTAGCAGCTAGCCAGCGAATGTACTGGGTGATATTTGCGTTTTCAATAGTTTCGGCGCTAGGCGTCCAAATAGGTGTCGTGCTCATAAAAGGGTTATACCGTTTGCAATAAGTGTGTGGGCGATATTTTACTGCAAAGTAAAGTCGTGATTTATGATCGCAAACAAACTGTCACCAAGGTTGCGCATTGCACACCGCATTAAATACAAAGGGGCAGAGTAAGGTCTGCCCCTCTTCAAAACCAATGCTATTTTGGTTTTACAGTTCCGATTTGACAGTGTTGCGCTGCACCAAATCGCTCCTTCCATCTAAATTTTAGTTTTGATCACTATCTTGAACGTTAGCATCACTTCCAATCTCTGTCATCGATTCACTACTAGCGTTATCACTGCTTTCTAAAGCAGGTGCAGAGGTTGGAGGTGGCACTTCTTGCGACGTCTTATTCTGACCGCCGTTGTCACCTACGTTGTCATTGTTAGAGCCATCACAGCCTGGCGTATCGGCATCATCACCGTTGCCTCCACCACAGTTACCTTTTGGCTCACCGCCGCCACCGTTTCCACCAGTGTTCCCGCCGTTGTTGCCATTCTCAGCATCGTTGCCGCTGTTGTCATTTCCTGCGCCATTGCCGTTGTCTGGTGTTTGATTTTGGCCGCCGTTGTCACCTACGTTGTCATTGTTAGAGCCATCACAGCCTGGCGTATCGGCATCATCACCGTTGCCTCCACCACAGTTACCTTTTG
>JAHDIM010000073.1 GCA_020630805.1 Anaerolineales bacterium | reverse complement strand
CGTTTACAACTCCACGCCCCTCCTTTACAATCTTTGCGCTGATAGCTGATAGCTGATAGCTGATAGCTGATAGCTGATAGCTGATAGCTGATAGCCAAGAGTATAAATATTCTGCCGCTGTATTTAGCACACAGCGCGTTTTTCCGTTTCCATACTCTTTTCTCTTACTTACAAAAGGTTATTTCAATGCGTATTGCTCTAGATGCAATGGGTAGCGACAATCAGCCCGATCCTGAATTGGAAGGGGCCGTATTGGCTGCCCGCGAGTTTGGTTGCCACATTTACATTATTGGCGATGAACCAAACCTGAAAACCAAATTAGCGGCATATCCACATAGTGATGTTGCCGATAAGCTGCACTTTGTCCATGCTCCTGAAAAAATTGCGATGAGCGACAAGCCAGCCTTTGCAGCGCGCAAGAAATCTGACAATTCAATGGCGCGCGGTATGCAATTGGTCAAAGATGGCGAAGCCGACGCGATGGTCACTGTCGGCAATACAGGCGCAGCGTTGGCAAGCGGTTTATTCATTTTACGGCGCATCAAAGGTGTGAAGCGTCCGGCATTGACTGTCCTACTCCCAAGCGACATTGGTCTGCGCGCCATGCTAGATGCAGGCGCAAATGCTGAATGCAAGCCGGAATACCTCCTTCAATTTGGCATTATGGGGAGCGTCTACGCTGAAAAAGTGCTTGGTATTCCCAATCCACGCGTGGCATTACTTTCCAACGGCGAAGAAGAAGGCAAAGGCAACGACCTCACCATTGCCGCCTACCCCCTGCTTGAACAAAGCGATCTCAATTTCATTGGCAATGTAGAAGGCAAAGAAGTCTTTTCGGGCGGCACAGACGTGACCGTTACAGATGGCTTCACCGGCAATATTCTCATCAAAGTTGGCGAAGCAATTGCTAAACTCATGCGTAACCGCATCAAAGAAGTGTTCAAGTCAAATCCAGCAACGATGTTGGCCGGTGCGCTGACCCAGTCTAAATTGCGGGGCGCATTTGCTGACATGGACCCCGATGAAGTTGGCGGCGTGATCTTGCTTGGCCTGAATGCCCCCCTAATCATTGGGCATGGTCGCTCAAGTGCTAAAGCCGTAAAAAGTGCAATTGGCGCCGCGATCAAGGTCGTTGAAACAGATGTGGTTGGTTCTATTCGTGAATCAATTGCGGCTGAGTTGGCAAAGTAACCATTGCACAATCAACCTCGTGATGATGCATCACGCGTCGTAATTACTGGGCTTGGAGCCGTCTCACCCTTAGGCGTGGGGGTTTCGCGACTTTGGGAAGGCCTCACCAATGCCGAAAGTGGCATTGGGCAAATTACGCAGTTCGACACCACCAATTTCGATTGCAAAATTGCAGGCGAAGCCACGGGTTTTGACCCAGCCGAATTCGTTCCTGCCAGTGAAGCCCGCCGTATGGCGCGCGCCTCACAACTCGCAGTCGCTGCTGGACTAGAAGCGTGGCGACACGCTGGCCTCGAAGTCAACGAACTCCCTAATGAACGCATTGGTGTCATGCTAGGCTGTGGTATGGGAGGCTGGGAAAAAGCCGACTCTGGCACGACAGATTTTCGAGCGCGCAAGTCGGGACGTGGAAAGCCTTTTGCTTTGGCCGCATCACTCCCAAACATGCCTGCGTTTTACGTCAGCCAATATCTAAAAGCGCAAGGGCCGTTAGCCTCTATTACCACCGCTTGTGCCACCGGTGGCCAGAACATTGGAGAAGCCACAGAAATTATTCGCCGTGGCGCAGCCGATGTAATGATTGCAGGCGGCGTGGAGGGGCTCGTCACAGACTTCATTGTCGCTGGATTTGCCGGCATGCGCGCCATGCCCACTGCTTACAACGACAATCCAGCAGCTGCCTCTCGGCCTTTTGATCGCGACCGCAGCGGGTTTGTGCTTTCAGAAGGTTGCGGAGCCGTAATCTTAGAACGCTACACCCACGCCAAAGCACGCAATGCCCCCATCCTAGCAGAAGTGCTAGGCTATGCTGCCTCTGCAGATGCTTACCACATTGCCAAACCAGACCCGTCTGGCATTGGTGCAGAACGGGCCATGCGTTGGGCATTGTCCAACGCCCAGACGAATGCAGATGACATTGACTATATCAATGCCCACGGCTCTAGCACGCCCATCAATGATGTGCTGGAAACCAAAGCCATTAAACGTGTGTTTGGTGACTTGTCGTACAACATTCCAGTCTCTTCCACCAAAAGTATGATTGGCCACCCTCTCGGTGGATCCGGCGCACTAGAAGCGATTGCTTGCATCCAAACACTGAATACACGTATTATTCACCCTACTCGAAATTTAGATCACCCTGATCCAGAGTGTGATTTAGACTATGTACCAAATACAGCGCGCGACCATACTGCCAAACGAGTGTTGTCTAACTCTTTTGGCCTCGGCGGTCAAAATGCCTGTCTCGTATTGGGGTCAATTTAGAACATGAACGTCTTTACAAACGAAACTATCTTAAATCGGCGCATAAGCATTGCTAAAGTGCTGCGTCCACTTGCATTTGCTACCCTCATTGGCGGTCTGATCTTGCTCTATTTGCGCGAAGATCTCATTCTCATTTCTTGGATGATGGCCGGTTTCGGGTATCTTTTATCCATTGTTGCCGCGCACATGGGCGGGCAATATTTAGAACTGCCCAGCCGCATCATGCCCTTCACAGCAATACCTAAGGCTATCAAAGGCACTGGCGACTCAACGCGCCTGTATCAGCTTTATTTACCAGCTAATCATGTGTTGACGACACCGTCTGGTGTTTACGTGATCAAACCTCGTGATCATGCCGGAACAATTGTTTGGAATACAGATAAAAATCGTTTCGAGCATCGCGGCGAACGCATGATGAACCGCATTTTCGGTATCGATCGTTTCGGAAAGCCAGACAAAGAATTGACCGCTGACATCAATTCAGTGTCTACTCGGCTAGAGAAATACTTTGGCGAAGATGCACCAATGGTGAAAGGGATTGTCCTCTTGACAAACCCACAAACCAAAACTGGTTCAATGGCAGAGGCACCTTATCCCGTATTGAAAAGCAAAGGGTTGAAGAAATTCTTACGTGAGCAACAGCGTGGCGACCATCTATCCAAAGAGCAGCTTGACGAAATGAACAACCTGCTCGGGATAGAGGGGTAGTTGTTGACGAAGAGTAGTCTGAACATCTACACTAAACAAAACCTTTAGAGAGAGACAAACGCACATGGAACAACTTACTCCTTTACTAGTCCCGTTTTTGACACTAGCCGCCCTGGAAATTGTGCTAGGGATTGACAACGTCATTTTCATCACAATTTTGGCCGACAAACTGCCAAAAGAAGACCGCCCGCGCGCCCGCCGCCTGGGTCTTGGGTTAGCCGTCATCAGCCGGATTATCTTGCTCTTCGGGATTGGCATCATTGTCCGTCTTACCGCACCACTCTTTAGCATTGGCGGGCACGGCTTCTCAGGACGCGATATTCTGTTGCTGCTCGGTGGTTTGTTCCTGATTGCAAAAAGCACCCGCGAAATTCATCACAAGCTTGAAGCGCAAGACGACTCACATGGCGACTCCTCAGGTGTGGCAACCATGGGCGCAGTGCTAGCCCAAATCATGCTTGTCGATGTTGTTTTCTCACTCGACTCGGTGATTACCGCTGTTGGGATTACTGACAGTCTGCCGGTTATGATTTCAGCCGTACTCTTGGCTGCGGCCATCATGGTGATCTTTGCAGATCCGATTGGTGACTTCGTCGAACGACATCCAGCGTTCAAGATTTTGGCACTGGCCTTCCTCATCATGATCGGTGCTTTGCTGGTCATTGAAGGTTGGAACCATGACTTAGTCAAAGAATTCAAGATCAAGAATTACATCTACTTCACAATGGCATTCTCTGTAATTGTGGAATTCATTCAATTACAACTGAAGCCATCTAAAGATCCTGTCAAGCTGCACAATCAGCCAACTTTGCCAAAAGAAGGCGAAAGCGAAGCGCATTAACCTTGGAAGCTGTTCGCGCAGCGGTTGCGAAGCAACATAGCTGATAGCTGATAGCTGATAGCTGATAGCTGATAGCTGATAGCTGATAGCTGAATAATAATAGTAAAATTGAGGCCCCGAGCAATTCGGGGTCTTTTTTTATTTATGGCATTGACTGAACTCACGACTGCAAATGGCACTGTGCAACTCCCAGCGTTCGTTCCTGATGGAACGCGCGGCGTTGTGCGGACGCTGGATGCGAATGACCTCCGCGCAGCGAAGGTGCAGCAGGTCCAAATGAACGTCTACCACCTGATGCAGTCACCTGGCACAACCACCATTCAAGCCCTTGGTGGCTTGCATAAGATGAGCGGTTGGGATGGTCCGATTAGCACCGACTCGGGCGGCTTTCAGGTCTATTCGCTTATTCGTCAAAATGCAAAATTTGGCAGTCTGACCGACCAAGGTGCCATCTTCCGAATTGAGGGGCGCAAGTTCAAACTGACGCCAGAAAAGAGCATTCAGTTGCAGTTGGCCTACGGGGCAAATGTCGCCTTTTGCTTGGATGATTGCACACACGTCAGCGACTCCCTTGCTGAGCAGCGCAAGTCAGTCAATCGCTCTATTGCTTGGGCGAAACGCTGCCGCAAAGAGTTCGATCGCTTACAAAGTCAAAAAAACGCCAAGCCTGCCAAACTATATGCCGTTGTCCAAGGTGGCAACAGTTCTGAACTACGTACCGAATGTGCCGAAGCACTAAAAGAAATTGGGTTCGAAGGGTATGGCTACGGCGGCTGGCCTTTAGACGATGATGGCAATCTGGTGAGTGAGATGCTGCAACTCACACGCGATCTCCTCCCGGATGACTTGCCATTGCACGCCCTCGGGGTTGGGCATCCAGCTAATGTGACAGCCGCAACGCGCATGGGGTACACCCTGTTTGACAGCGTCATGCCAACACGTGACGCGCGCCATGGGCGTCTATACACATTCACAGTTGATCCTAACGAAACACATCTCACTGGCAAAGATTGGTTCAAATATATTTATTTGACCGATAAAAAGCACCTCAAAACGGCCACGCCAATTTCAGAGTATTGTGACTGTCCTGTGTGTCAGACCTATAGTCTGGGCTATGTTCATCACCTCTTCAAAATCAAAGATGCGCTGGCGCCCCGCTTTGCTACGCTACACAACCTGCGTTTCATGACGCAGTTGATGGAAAATCTGCGTCGTGAGCAACGCTAGTCCAGAGACATTGGCAGCCACGGTTGCCGCCATTCAGCAAAACAAACAATACGCCGCCATCGATGCGGATTTAGTTGAACGCATTGCCCGCGAAGAGCTTGCCAAACGCAACAACAAGAAAGAGGTTGTCAAACACGCCCGGAGTCGTTTGAGACAGGCCGGAACAGCCTATTTCAAACGCCAGATCAATTACAGACGCGCGCTTCAACAACTACAAGATGCCGCAACGCTAGGCGAGCAAAAAGCTGTCTGCCGAGATCTGATGGCAATGCATGCCTCAACCGCAGAACGCTTGCCCATTTTGGAGGATCTTTTTGCACTGCTAGCGGATGAAATTCCACAAGCAAACTCAGTATTAGACATTGCTTGTGGTCTCAATCCGTTAACAATCCCGTGGCAATCCTTAGCCCCAAACGCTTCTTATAATGCAATTGATATATTTGCCGATATGATGGCGTTTCTAAATGATGCAATCCCTATTTTGGGCGTCACAGCAAACGTTCAAACAGCCAGCGTCATTCCAACAGTGCCGTCTATCTCTGTTGATGTCGCTTACATCTTCAAAGCGATTTCATGTCTTGAGCAACTTGAATCAAATGCAGGCCAGTTGTTGTTAGAAGGGGTCAATGCGAAGCATATTGTGGCAACCTTCCCTTTACAAAGTCTTGGGGGACGTAAAAAGGGCATGCTAACAACCTATCAGACGCGAATGCAAACGCTGACGCAAGATCAACCTTGGGCTGTCAAAGAGTTTATCTTTGACACCGAGTTGGTTTACATCATTGAGAAATAAGATGGCCGGTGCAAAAGAAGCAACCCAGCAACGCGTGGTTGAAAGCCTGCTTGGCTCGCGTAAATATTCTGCGACTGCGCCAGAAACGGTGCAGGCATTGGTCACCTTAGAAGCCAGCAATCACAAGTCGGCAAAAGCGTTGGAAAAAGCCGTGCGAAAGCATTTACATAACATCATGGCCCCATATTTGGGTGACCCAGATTATGCGCAAGCCACGACCGACCTAACAGAGGCCTTTGCCCAAAGCCAAGCTGCTGCAAACACTTTGTTGTTAGAGTATCTGAGCACGCACGAATCCACCAAAGAGCGGCTGCCGATTTTGGAACAGTTCTATGCCGATATTTTTGCAATCACTGGTGTTCCCAATACAGTCTTAGATCTCGCCTGTGCCTTAAATCCGTTGGCGTTCCCTTGGATGGGACTGCCAAATAGCGCCACATTTTACAGTTACGACATCCACACGGAACGGATTGATTTTCTAAATGCTTACTTTACGCTGCAGGGGATCCCGCAGGCCGCTAAGCTCCAAGACTTAGCCTTGGAGCTGCCCACCGAATCTGGAGAGGTCGCGCTGTTTTTGAAAGAATTGCCGCGTTTTGAGCGCAACTATCAGAAAAAAGGCTGGCGCTTGATTGATGCGCTCAACGTCGAATGGGTCGCAATCTCATTTCCAACCGTCAGCTTGCATGGTGGCCGTTCACTAGTGGAGCACTATCGCAATTACTTCGCCGAAAAAGCTGCTGAACGTGAGTGGCAATACACTGAGCTCATGTATCCCACCGAAATGGTGTTTGTCGCAAAGAAATGAGTGCTGGACGTTTTTTCATTGAACCAAACGCGATTAGAGGCGATAGCGTCATTCTAAGCACTGACATCGTACGCCAAGTGCGCAGCGTGTTACGCATGCAAGTTGGTGACACTTGTACGCTGCTGGATGGCTCTGGCTGGGAATATCAGGTTGAACTGACTGAGCTGGGCAAAACCAGTGGCGCCGGTAAAGTGGTGAGCCGCAGCGAAAATCAGAACGAGCCCCAACTCCAGCTAACCTTATTTCAAGGGGTACTGAAGAAAGACAAATTCGAATGGATCCTGCAAAAGGGCACCGAACTTGGCGTCAGTGCATTTGTCCCCGTCATGATGGAACGCTCCGTCCGCACTGAAGTCAAACCTAAACTGCTGCAACGCTGGCAAAAAATTGTGCGTGAAGCCGCCGAACAATGTCGGCGCGGAAAATTACCAACCATCCACGACCCGATTGACTTTGAAGCAGCCCTAGCCGCACTTGATGACTTTGATACAACGCTACTGCCATGGGTCCGCGAAGATAGTAAAACGATTGCCGGACTTGCCCCCCTTGGCAGATCAACGGCAATTCTGATTGGCCCTGAAGGCGGTTTCGCGCCCAAAGAGGTGGTAGATGCTATTGAAGCAGGCGCACAACCCATTACGCTAGGAAAACGCATTCTACGAGCGGAAACAGCGTCAATTGCCGCCTGTACCCTGGCGCTAGCTAAAGGAGGCGAACTTGGCTAACGAAATCGAAGCAAGCACGTTGTACCTTGTCGCAACGCCCATTGGTAACTTAGGCGACATTACCTTGCGCGCCTTAGACATCTTGAAAGGCGTCGACATCATCGCCTGTGAAGACACCCGTACCACTGGACGACTACTCAAACATTTTGAGATTGAAACACCGAAAACACCATTCCACGAGCACAACAAAGATCGCGCTGCCGCAAAGCTCATCGAGCGCCTAGCCGCTGGCGAGAGCATTGCCTTGGTGAGTGATGCCGGCACACCCGGCATCTCTGATCCCGCCTATGTATTGGTACGCGAAGCAGTCGCTGCCGGTTTCGATGTTACAACGGCTCCCGGTGCAACGGCCGTAATTCCAGCCCTTATTTTGTCAGGCTTACCTGTGCATTCTTTCACCTTCCGCGGCTTTCCACCGCGTAAACCGGGCAAGCGCAAACGGTTTATGGAAGTAGATGTGGCTAGTCCACACACGCTTTTGTTCTATGAAAGTCCCCACCGCGTGAAAGCCTTTCTAGAAAATGCGCTTGAGGTCTATGGCGACCGCCAAGCAGCCGTCATTTGTGAAATTACAAAGAAATTTGAAACTGTAGAGCGTGGGTTGCTGAGTGAGTTGGCAGTTTGGGCCAATGAGGACGCGGATTTGAGAGGGGAGTTTGTGATTGTGATTGCGGGACAATAATCATCGTAGTGCCACTCCGCGGAGTGGCACTACGATAGGTTTTATTACACAGTCGCCGCAATTTGTTCGCCGTAGCCAAGCAGTTCTTCAACATTACTGGCTGACAGCCCTTCAGAGTACACCCGCAGCACTGGCTCTGTGCCAGATGGACGAATGAGCAACCATGAGTCGTTGTCCATGACGTATTTGACGCCATCTACGGTTTGCACTTCTGCCACGCTCATTGCGCCAATTTTGCTTGGCGCCTCATTGGAAAGACGTGACACCATTTCTTTCTTGTTCACCGCCCGCGCCAAGCGCATGTCACGCCGTTCGTAGTGCATCGGGCCGAATTCATTGAGCAAGTCTTCAATCAATTCATTAAGTGGCATTTTGTAATGCGCCAGAATTTCCAGCAAGAGCAAGCCCATCAGCACGCCATCGCCTTCGGGAATATGACCTTTGATGCTGATACCGCCTGACTCTTCGCCACCTAACAACACGTCACGTGACATCATATGGTCAGCAATATAGTTGAAGCCAACTGGGGTTTCGAAAATTTCTAGCCCATACCTTGCTGCTTGCCGGTTGAGCATGCGCGTACTAGACACTGTCTTCACAATGGCTCCGCTCAGGCCTTTTTCAGCAACCAAGTAACGTACTGCCAACGCCATAATCTTGTGGGGATCTACAAAATGACCTTGGTTATCCATCGCCCCAATGCGGTCAGCGTCACCGTCTGTCACTAAAGCGATGGATGCACCGGTACTGCTAACTGCACCAACGGTAGCATGCAGATACTTCATAATCGGTTCAGGGTGAATGCCACCAAACCCTGGATTCAAATCGCTACGAATTTCGTGGACTTCCACGCCAGTGCCTGCCAACGCACCTTTGATATGACCACGACCGGAGCCGTACATTGCATCAGCAACCACATGCATGCGCTTTGGATACTTGCCGATAATGTCAAAATCAATCAACTGCTGTAAGTGAGCATAGTAAGGCGGAACGGGATTGAATGGCACAATCAGACCCATTTGCAATGCGCGGTCGTAGTCTAATAAGTTTGGTCCCTTGGCATTGAGTTCATTTTGGTCCAAGAAGCGTTCAACTTGCTTAGACTGGCTTGGCAAAATGCTGCCCCCAAATGGACCTTTGAGTTTGATCCCGTTGTAGCGCGGCGCATTATGGGAAGCGGTCAACATGACTGCTCCAGCAGCCTTCAATTGGGTGACTGCATACGAAATCGCTGGGGTTGGGCAATCTGCATGCGCAAGATGCACGGTAATCCCATTGGCAGCTAAGACGCGTGCCACTTCTTTTGCATAAGCGCGTGATAAAAAGCGCGTGTCATAGCCAATGACAAATTGGTCTTGATGACTGTCTGCATACTTGTCAGTCAGCCAAAGATCAGAATTTACGGCGTCGGCAATCGCCTGGGCGAGACGGCGCACATTGGTAAACGTAAACGTGTCTGAGATGACTGCCCGCCAGCCATCAGTTCCAAATTTAATACTCATAAAGAATGTTAGTTTTGTAAATTTTGTAACTCTTGTGCAATTTCAACCATTGCATCTGCAGCGGTTGTTTCACTTGCAAGAATTTTATTGACTTCTTTTGTAATGACTGGTCCCAGCTCTTGAAGCGGTTCGGTTGGCGGAAATGCCACGCCATTGAAATAAATCTGCCGCACTAATGTAACGGGGGCTTGCTCTGGCCAAACGTTAGCGGCACTTTCACGCAAAGGAATGAAGCCAGCGTCTAATGCCCAAGCGCCAAGCTGCTCCGGTGCAAGTAGATAATTCAACAACTCAGACGCCCCAAGCTGCTTATCTGGCGCTTCGCTAACCACTGCATAGTGCCACGTTTCCACTAATGCCGCACTCGTTCGGCCTGAAACCGTAGGCACCAAAGTAGACCCAAGATTTGTAAATTGGTCGTAGTTCTCAATAACTTGTTGAGAGTCTGTCACAAACAAGCTATTCGGAAATTCACGGCGCGCCAGCCAAACAGAAAGTGGATCTGCAAATTCAATTGACTGCTGCGGAGCCAAACCAGCGGCGACTAATTCTTCAAAGCGGCCTAACGTCTGCTCAAGCAATGCCATATCAATGGCATAGGGGTCGTCCGCAGACCCAACAGTGCCACCCGCCGTGTAATACATTGAAAACACGGTCAAAGCCTGATTGTCAGCACCGGGAAACACAAATAGCGTCTGGTTTTCCAACAAATCATCGACTTCAACGGGACGGAATTGGATCTCAGCGCTGTCATAGGCGCTGATGTAGGCGCGTCCTGCGAACGGAATACCAACCATGGTTTCTTCGTAAACCACATCCGTCATGACCGCATCCATAATGTCCGTGGGGAGATCTAGATCTGAGAGCAATGCCAGCGATTGCAAACTCCCATCGCGCGCGGCGAGTTGCAAATTGCGGGTTCCGAGTGCCACTACATCCGGCAAATTGTCTGGTGCAGCGGCTGCCGTTGTACGCAATGAATCTAGCATGCCGCCCGTCCCAGTTGCGCGCTTGACACGTAAATCTACAGAGTACGCCGGGTTCGCAAGTTCAAACGCATCAATCTGCTGTTTAAGCAAGGACTCATCTCTTGCGTCGGGATTATCAAACAAGGCGGCATCAACCCAAATTAGAATTGGAATGGTTTGATCCACCTCAGGCAAAACTTCTAGAGTTGGCACTACCTGCGTTTCTACAGCGTCAGGTTCGGCGGTCGATGAAACTTGCGGCGCAGTGTCTACAGCGTCTGGCGCAATGACAGCGCAACTCACAATAAGTAGCGGGAGAAAGCTAAGGAGCAAATAACGCATAGCGGCGCGATTATAGCAGTCGAATTTTTCGTTTGACAGACACTAGTGCCGCATATACGATTGCAGCAATGAGTCAAGATTGGACCGTCATTGATTTGACAAACTACCTCAAAAATATTCTTGAGACAGATTACCGTTTACAAGACGTTACTGTTTCAGGCGAGCTTTCTAATGTGTCACGTCCACGGTCTGGGCATATTTACTTCACATTGAAAGACTCACAGGCCACATTACAGTGTGTCATGTGGCGTTCTACGGCTGCACGCCTAACTTATACCCCACGAGACGGCGATGAGGTCAAAGTCCACGGCAAGATCAGCGTTTATGCCGCGAGTGGACGCTATCAGCTGTATGCAGACCGTATGCAACTGGCAGGTGCGGGCAACCTTTACCTTGAGTTTGAAGCGCTCAAACGGCGTTTGGCAGAAACTGGTTTATTTGATGCGGAACGAAAACGCCGACTACCGCAATTCCCTACCAAAATTGCGCTTGTAACCTCGCCCACGGGGGCCGCTGTACGTGACATGCTAAATGTGCTGCAACGTCGCTGGCCGCTAGCAGAAGTCGTAATTTCACCAACCTTGGTTCAAGGTACCACTGCCGCAACGCAAATTATTCGGGCCTTACAACGTGCCAATGCAGAGACTCCGGATGTCATTCTGTTGGCGCGTGGTGGTGGGTCAATTGAGGATTTGTGGTGCTTCAATGACGAGCAACTTGCCTTGTCAATTGCCAACTCAAATGCGCCCGTTATTAGCGGTGTGGGGCATGAGACGGACTTTACCATTGCTGACTTTGTGGCAGATCAGCGGGCGCCTACGCCTTCAGCAGCTGCTGAATTAGCAACGCCTAATCACCAAGATCTGCGCTTGGCTTTGGATCAGCAAATTGAAGGAATGCAGCGCATTTTGTTAGATCAGCTAGAACGCCGCCGCCTTGAATTGCGCAGTGAAGATGCCCGTTTACAAGCGTTTGCGCCGCATCAGCTATTGACATATTCACGTGAGCAAGTCACAGAACTTAATCGACGGCTGAGTTCTGCTACAGACCATTTGCTCAAGATGGCGCGCTTACAGTTACAGCGTCATCACAACAGTCTTGAAACGCTAAGCCCGGTTCGCACGCTCGAACGCGGCTATGCAATTGTTCAGCACGCTTCTGACGGAGCTGTTATACGCCATACAGACGACGTCAACCCTCAAGATCAACTCGACATTCGGCTTGCCGATGGCACCATTCAAGCCATTGTAAGTGACAACTCTAAATAACTTATGACAACATTTCCCGACACGCTCAGCTTTGAAGACGCACTCCGCGAACTTGTTAGCATTGTAGAAAAACTTGAAGCTGGGCAATTGCCGCTCAATGAAAATATTGCGTTGTATGAACGCGGTCAGCAACTGACTACCCATTGCAATCAATTGCTAGATAATGCCGAAGTGCAAGTCCGCACAATTGACAACACCGACACCAGCGATCCGTCTGATCTAAAACTATTTTGATCCAAGAGTTTCTCGCCATTTTCCAGAACACTGCGCTGATTTCAGCGTTGGTCGTTTGGGCGTTGGCGCAGTTTGTAAAGCCATTCGTTGCCTTAGTGACACAAGGGAAATGGCAATGGCATCTGATGCTGAGTTCGGGCGGAATGCCAAGTTCTCACTCGGCCTTAGTGGCAGGTTTGGCGTGGACGCTAGGGCTACAAGACGGATTCGCAAGCTCCACTTTCGCAATTGCGACCGTTGTGGCAATGATTGTGATTTATGACTCGACTGGCGTTCGTCGTGCAGCAGGTGAACAGGCACGTCTCTTGAATCTCATCATTGTGGACGACTTACTACGCGGGAAGTTTCCGCAACAAGAGCGGTTACGTGAAATGTTAGGCCATACCCCCAAGCAGGCTTTATCTGGCACGCTGTTTGGTATTGGCGGGGCTTGGTTGGTCTATTGGGTAATGCAGACGTATTTCCAAGCGTTCCTAACGCCCTAGCCGACGCCGGATCATCCCCAACACTTGTTGCCCCTCTGGCATGCGCAAGACCAAGACCATTGCGCCAAACACAACGGCACCAAGCCCCATGCCCACTAATCCATATAAACGCTGATCTGCATTGAGCAATAGCAGTTGTAGTCCCCACAAAGCAGCAGCCATAGCAACAGTCGCAATGCCTGTTTGGAACGCGCCAGAGAACAATCTGGACATGTTTAGCCCACCTAATTTAGGCCGTAGCAATACCAAGAGAACAATCATTTCTAGCGTCGTGGCAATGCTATTTGCCAGCGCAAGTGCGCCGTGCGGCATCCATGCAATTTGGTCGAATACTCTGACAAGACCAATGCTCAAGAAGACGTTAAGCAACATGGTTGCGACGCCAATGCCAACGGGTGTTTTGGTGTCCTGTAAGGCATAAAAGGCACGCGTCACAATTTCGACAATCCCGTGCGACACAAGCCCAACAGCGTACCAAGTCAACGCCCAAGCTACGAGGCGCGTGGAATTGCTATCAAATTGACGGTTCTGAAACAGCAACGCAATAATCGGCTGGCCCAGCATCACTAATCCAACAGATGCGGGAATAGACAGCAACAAAACACTGCGCAAACTAGAGATGAGCGTTTGCCGCATTGCGGCGAGATCATTGCTTGCCGCTTGACGTGAAAGGGTCGGGAACACCGCTGTCGCAATCGCTCTAGAGATGGCCGCTTGTGGAAATGTAAAGATCTGAAACGCAATGGTGAGCGCAGACAAACTCCCGGTTGGCAACCCAGTCGCAATAATGGTGTTGACCCAAAAGTTGATTTCCCAAACTGCCAGCCCTAGCGTGCGTGGCAACATGAGCCCAATAATATTGCGCAGATGGACATCTCGAAAATTGATCCGCAACCCTAGTTTGGGTTGATAATGTCGCAGCTTGGGCAACTGGAGCAATAAGTGCCCTAAAGCACCTAGCACAACGCCCCAAGCTAGACCATCAATTCCAAAGGATGGCACCAAAAATATGGCACCCAAAATAATGCCAACATTGTATGCAATGGGGGCAATTGCTGGCGCTAGAAAATGATCATAGGAATGATGAATTCCCATAATGACGCCGCTCAGCCCAAAGATGACAGTGCTAATCAGCATAATTCGCATCAGGCGTGCGGTCATTGCAATGAGAGCAGCATCATCTGCCCACCAAGGGGTCAGAATATTCTCAAGCAGCGGCTCTGCTAAAACACCGGCCAAAAACGCCACTGCTGCCAACACCATCAATAAAAGATTGATGACATACGAGGCAGTCCGCCACGCGTCACGCTGGTCTTCCTTGGCTAAAAGCTCAGTGAACACCGGAATAAACGCCGACCCCAAGGCGCCACCCGCAATAATGTTGAAGAGTAAGTCTGGTACACGGAACGCAGCGAAATACGCATCGAGTGCGGCAGAGGTCCCAAACGTCCGATTGATGATCATTTGGCGTACTAACCCGATTAGGTTGTTCACGACAAATGCCGCCATCACGAGTGAGGCTGCGCGAAAAATAGTGTTACCAGTCTTTGAGGTCGTCATCGCGGCGAGATTTTAGCACTGTAAATCATTTCGTTTGGGAGGCTTAAACGCCGAGAGCTGGACGAATATGTCCAGCTCTCTCAAAAGGAGGAGAAGAAGAGACTTTTGCTAAACATAAGATAACAAAACTCCCGCATATACGCAGCACGCCCAACCTACGTCAAACCTACGTCAAACTAAAATCTCACGCGACATAACATTGCACAAAATGTAAGGTTGAAAAAATCAATTTATTCACAAAAACAGACCCAAAAAACTAAAACTTTTTTCGCAAATTCAAGCAAAAAAGCGGATTGCTTCAAATCCGGCTTAGAAATGTATATTATGGAAAGGTAGATTTTTGTTTTAAAACCACCATCAATGCCTACCTTGCTACAACAATTTATCTCAAAGCTTACAGCTGTTCCCAACGCCTCGGATGATGAGATCACCGCTCATGATCCGCAGCAATGGGCATTTATTTCCGCAATTCTCACAAGTGTAGGCTTTTTTATTACAGCGCTTCTCTTGCAAGACATAGTGTGGGGAGCGCTAGGTGCTGCCAGTGCTGTACTTGCCCTAATTATTTGGCAAAAACAGCGAATGCTTTATGCCTATCTGAACGCGATCTTTATTCCGCTGATTGTGATCGTGCGCTGGCGTGGTCACGCATTTGAGAGCACCCTCGAATTGTCCGCTGCCATTGGTTGGCTATTAGTCACCAACTATATTGCCTCTGCATGGTTGTCCCTCAAACATAACTTAGTGATTACCGCAATTCAAGTGACGGGGATTTTTATCATGGGGCAACTCTATGGTCCCGCTGAAGTGTCGCTGCCACTGCTATACCTCAATCCAATTTTGCTCTACGTCCTCGGCGTTATTTTGATTACATTACCAATTTTTAGCTACCGACGGGCGCGGATGGAAAATGAAGCCACCTATGCGCGCCTACGCGAAAGCGAACAGGACTACCGCAGACTATTTGAACAGCTTCCAATTGGCATTTATCGCTCTTCTGTTGAGGGAAAACAATTACGCGCAAACCCTGCCCTATTCAGCCTCAACGGATACGCCTCCGAGTCGGAGATGTTGAGCTCTGTCAACGACATTGCCACAGAATGGTACATCGACCCGCATCGCCGGACAGAATTTACCGCAGCACTGCAACAAGACGGCAAGGTTAACAACTTCGAATCGGAAATATATCGCCATAAGACCCGTGAGCGCATTTGGATCAATGAAACGGCCTACCAAGTGTATGACGCTGATGGCAATGTACGCTTCTACGAAGGCACTGTCAAAGAAATCACCGATCGGAAATTAGCCCAACAAGACGCGCTAGAGAAAGCCACGCAACTCCGGCTGATTACGAACAAGATCCCCGCATGGATTAGCCAGATTGATCAAGATTTTAATTTTG
>JAHDIM010000463.1 GCA_020630805.1 Anaerolineales bacterium | reverse complement strand
CCTGCGACAAGCGTGGAAGCGATGGCCTTTATTCCCGGCGCAACGACGCTTTATGCCACAAATTATGAAGATCTTGGCACGATCAACTTGAGTACAGGCGTTTGGACAGCATTGCCATCTTCCATGGGGACGGCAGGCGGCAGCGATGGTAATGAACTGATCAAAGACATCAACAGCTTGTCATTTGATGGCACCACCGCACCGCCGACGCTGTATGCCGTCCATCGACGTGATCATGGCACTGACCTGCTGCTCAAGCTTGACATTGCAACTGGGGCACACATTCCCAATGCCTTCGGATCTGGTCAAGACTATGTCGAAATCGGCATTCCGGCTGGTACGAACTATCACGACATTGATGACATCGCGGTAGATCCGGTGACTGGCACAATGTATGGCATCGCCAATGTTGGCAGTGGGGTGAGCGGGCTACTGGTCACGATCAACAACTCCACTGGCGCGGTGACGGCAATCGATGAAATCATGCCAACAAATCCTGTGCCCGCTAGCAATACCGTCGTTGATGACTTAGAAGGCTTGGCCTTTGACAACACTGGCCAGCTTTATGCCACTACTGGCGACAAGATTGATCCGAACGATATGAACCGTCTATTCAAACTGGATCGGGCGACTGCCGAAGCAGAACTTGTTGGTCTGCTCAACTATGGGCTGTCTGATATCGAAGCGTTAGCTTGTTTGACAGCTGAATCTGGAATTGGCATTCAAAAACTGGTGAATGGTGCGGATACCAATCTTTCCTCAGATGCACTTGAAGTGGTCGGTGGTGATCCAGTGACGTGGACGTTTATCATCACCAATACGGGCGGCACAACCATCCAGAACATCACGTTGAACGATGACCAATTAGGAGCCATCACAGATTGCGACCGCAGTTTGCCAGCAACGCTCAATGTCAGTCAAAGTATGACGTGTACCGCTAGTGGCACGGCGCAAGCAGGACTGCATGCCAACATCGCGACGGTCACGGGGCGCTCTACCACTGGGCAAGATGTTGAGGCCAGTGATCCGGCACATTACTTTGCTATCACACCAACTGCAACACCTACACCTACACCAACAAATACGCCAACGCCAACAAACACTGCGACCCCTACGCTGACGCCGACTGGAACGCCACCGCCCCAAGTCGCTGCCCTGCCAACGCATACACCGTCGCCCGCTGGTCTTGGTGATTTTGTCTGGCTGGACCTCAATCGCAACGGCATTCAAGATCCGGACGAGCCTGGGATCCCCGGCGTAACTGTAGAGCTGCATGATGCCGAACGTAATCTGCTCAAAACGACATTCTCCAACAACGAAGGTGGGTATAGCTTCACTGGGCTGGCTCCAGGGAATTATCAGGTGCGGTTTATTGCGCCAGCGGGCTTTGTCTTTACCATGCGCTTTGTTGGTGAAGACAGTAGTAATGACAGCGACGCTGATGCTGATGGCTGGAGCACAGTTGAGACTTTAGCCAGCGGCCAGTTCCATCCTGTTGTCGATGCAGGTTTCCATCTCGATACTGTCATTGAACCCCCAGTTGTATCGACCGCGCCTGCGGAAACCCCAGTGCCAACTCCCACTTACGTCATCGAAGCGCTGCCAACTTTGCCGCCACCGATCAACATTGAGCCGCCTGAAATTCTCAAGAGTGTGGATCGCGAAATTACGTTAGCGGGCAATGTAGTGACATGGACAATTTCCATGACAAACACCACAGGCGTCACGCTGGCTCCAGCCAAGCTGGTGGACATGCTCGATCCACGGCTAACGTATGTCGCCGCTACCTCACAACATGGCTCCGTGTTCTACAACGCCCAAGCGCATTCCATTGTGTTAGATATTGCCAGCATTGCGCCAAATGAAACGGTGACCATTGCCTTGCAAACCCAAGTCGATGAAAGCGTCACGGCTGGTGAAACCATACCCAACCGCGCCAGACTTGAAGCGGCAGCTAAAGGCCAGCTAATGATTGTGGATTCCAACTGGGTTGAAGTGCGCGTGTTGCCGCCTGAACTGCCAAAGGCAGGCGGTGTGCGATGAATGTCTCATTTAGCAACAAAACACGTCAAAAAAGCTTGCCGTGGGGCTGGATTGTTGTCGCGCTTGTGGCATTGCTGATCACTGGCAATATGGCACAAACCCGTGGTGAACGGCGCAAAGTCCAGATCATCGCTGCCTTGACTGCCACTGCGCCCGCAATTGAGTCGACAACAATTCCAGACGAAGCAGACCCCGATCATCCGTATCGCAAGCAGCTCTTCATCTCTACGCTAGAGCAGAGCTGGCCGATCCGCAAAATCCCGATCCGTGACAACACGTGGGCGCTGTATTCTCAAAGTGTTGATCATGTTGGACAGATGGAAGGCTTTGCCGAAGAACCCGGTCTCGGATTACCCGTGATGCTTGCAGGCCATTCCGTCGAAGGCCTGCAAGATCCGATGAACTTCAGCCGCATCCGCACTGAGCTTGAAGTCGGCGATGAAATTCTGTATCGCGTAGGGCCAAATGAATATGGCTACAAAGTGGTGGAAATCACCGAGCT
>JAHDIM010000462.1 GCA_020630805.1 Anaerolineales bacterium | reverse complement strand
CCTTCGCCGCCTTCGGCTTGCTTACCGCTTTCATATGACGACACAGACTTATGATGATGCAACAATTCCCTTACCGCTTGGCGCATGCGGCCGGTGCCTTTGCCGTGCACAATGCGCACCCACTGCAATTCTGCCATTACCGCCTGATCTAAATAGCGTTCCAGCTCTTCCAGTCCTTCTTCTACCCGATGTCCACGGATATCCAACTGCGTGCCGGGTGACGAGGCTTTACGGTCAAGCTGCTTGACCTGCTCTTCAATCTCAGCCGCATTGTCTTTCGGACCTTTGATGCGCGTCAACTCATTCAAATTCGCCTTCAACCGCATCATCCCGACCTGAACTTCGGCTTGCGTACGCGTCAGCGCAATGATCACGCCTTCGGTCTTGAGTGACCCAATCTGCACGCGATCTCCCAATTTCAGCGGGCGCTTTTCTTGTTGACTTGGCCGCGCTTCCAATTTCGGATCGGCCTCAGTTGGCTGGCTCACCTGTGCTTCTAACGCTTTCAACTCCGACTCAATCTTTTTGATCTCAGTCTGGCGCTTTTTCGCATCTTGGACAGGCAAAGACGGCGCACGACTGCGGATGCGGCGAATATCGGCCATCGCTTGGTTCAACTGCGCATGCGCTTCTTGCTGCGCCTCAGCCAGAATTGCTTGGCGCTCTTCGGCAATATTATCGAGCCGCTGCTGCAGTCGATGTTCGAGTGCTAACGCATCGTCGCGGACGGCTTCTGCCAACTGGCGTTCTTTTCGGGCCTGATCACGCTGCTTGAGAATGTCTTCCAGCAGATCATCCGTTTTTTCGGCTTCAGTGCCAATAAACGACCGCGCTTCGGTAATGATGGTGCCATCCAGACCTAAACGCTCGGCAATTGCAATCGCGTTGGAGCGACCCGGTAAGCCGATCAACAGGCGGTAAGTTGGCGCGAGCGTTTGTAGGTCAAACTCCACGCTGGCATTGATCACCCCCTCCGTGTTGTGGGCATACGCTTTCAACTCTGGATAGTGGGTGGTACTAAGTGTGGTGACGCCTTTATCGAGCAGATAGTTAAGCAATGCGCGGGCGAGGGCAGCCCCTTCACCAGGGTCAGTGCCTGCGCCAAGCTCATCCAAAATTACGAGCGACTTTCGATTAGCCCGCTTCAAGATCCGGCTGATATTCGTGATGTGTGACGAGAACGTTGACAGGCTTTGTTCAATCGACTGCTCATCGCCAATATCGGCAAAGACGTCTTTGAACATGCTAAGCTCCGAGCCCCGTTCGGCGAGGATGTGCATCCCCGCTTGCGCCATCAGAATTGCTAGGGCAGCCGTTTTGAGACTGACAGTCTTTCCACCCGTGTTTGGGCCGGTGATGACCAGCACGTAGGTGTTTTCATCCAGCACCATATCAATCGGGACAACCGATTTAGGATCAAGCAGCGGATGCCGGGCTTGTATTAGCTTGATGCTAGAGCCAGGGTGCGATCGGACAGTCTCAGCCTCATCTTTGCGGAAGGCTGTGATTTTGGGCTGCGTGGCGTTGGTTGCATTGGCGTAACGCGCCTTGGCAAACGCAAGATCGATTTCTGACAGCCCGACAACAATGTAGTCAATATTGTCTGCATCGGCGGCAATCAGCTTGGTAATCTCAGTGAGAATGCGCTGGATTTCTTGCTGTTCACGCAGTTGCTGTTCACGCCACGCATTGTTGAGCGGCACAACGGACAACGGCTCAATAAACAATGTCGCCCCAGAGGCAGACTGATCATGCACGACGCCTTTGATACGGCCTTTGAAGTTAGCGCGTAATGGAATTACAAAGCGATCGGCGCGCTGTAGCACCAAGGTGTCTTGCAGCCATTCGGCGTTATCTGGATTTTGCACAATCCCATTCAAGCGCGACACCAGCCGATCGTGTGCAACCCGTAGCTCAGCGCGAATGGAGGCTAGCTGTGGAGAAGCGCTATCTAACACTTCACCGCGTTCATCAATCGTGCGATTGATGGTGCTGATGATGCCGGTGACTTCAGGTAAGTTTTCCGCCAGCAGTCCCAGATTCGGATAATGCTCTTCAAGGCGGGTCAGCGTCCGCCGCATTTCGCGGCTGGCAACGAGCGTATTTTTGACGTCTAAGACTTCAGTTGGCGTCAACACTGCACCGCGTCGGGCGATCTTCAACAATTCGCGCACATCGCGGGCGCCGCCAATTGTCAGTTCAGGCGTTGCATCGAGGAGCCGGCGGGCTTCTTCGGTTTCTTGGAGCCGGCGGCGAACGTTATCCAAACCGCGCATGGGATGCAAACTTAAAGCCAAAGCTTCACTCGCAGAAAAGGCTGTATAGGTAGCCAATTGCTGGAGCACCTTTGGAAATTCAAGAGTGTTGAGCGATTTAGAATCCATTTTTTGACTGCCCACGAAGTGACGCGAAGAGTCACGAAGGTAATCTGTAGATATTCAGTGAGGCGCAAAAGACCAAAATTTGAGTGTATCTAACTCTGAAGAAAATCTTAGTGCCTCTTCGTGATCCTTCGTGGGCGATAACGTTTATTTGCGTCTCACGATTTTACGC
>JAHDIM010000461.1 GCA_020630805.1 Anaerolineales bacterium | reverse complement strand
AAATGCAGGGTTACCCATGGTTGATGCTGAAGGCGTTGCCTGTGCAATTTAACCCGTTTGTTAGGCGCACAGCAAAGAACTGTTAGAAATATCTTAGTATTTACAGTTTTGCTTGCTTCCTAATTTCAAGGGGTATACAATCTAAGCAATCCACTACGGATTTTATTATGTTGAACTTCTCTGTCACTTGCTGTTGTTGTTGTCAAACCATATTCTATGGGTCGATCCAACGCGCTTAGTTGACAGTACAACACCTAAACTAATACGCGAAACACGGTAGCGACCTTCAATGCAAAGGCGCAGCCGCTGATTTCTTATCTACATATGAAGCTCAGGGTTAGCCCTGAGCTTTTTTTATTGTTACTCACTTATCAGTAGATTTAGAAATTACATGTCCCTAACAACCCAGTCTCTCTCCAACAAAGTCCAAAAGCTAGCAACGCAGGTGGGCAACACGCCTATTCGTAAGCTGTGGCTCACCCCGCAACGCTTCATTTACATGAAGGAAGAAGGCAAGAACCCAGCTGGCAGCATCAAAGATCGCCCCGCACTCAATATGCTTTTACACGCTATTTTGAATGGTGAGGTAACCCAAGGCACCGTCATTGCTGAATCGACGTCAGGTAACACCGGGATTGGGCTGGCATGGGTCTGTCATGAACTAGGGCTTGAATATCACAACTACAGCCCTAGCTCTTTGAGCGGGCAAAAACGCGACATTCTAGCCGACTTTGGTGCGCATCTTTTCTTTTCTGAAGGCGGCACAGATGACGCCACCAAAATGCTCAAAGCCAAGATTGAAGAAGATCCAAACTTTTATTTCTGGGTCAGCCAATTCACCAATGACAACAACTGGCGGGCACACCTTGACCACACTGCCCCAGAAGTCTTACGCCAAGTACCGCACGTGCAAGAAGTTTGGGTGGCCTTTGGCTCGGGTGGGACCTCAACCGGCTTTGCACACGCGTTGAAAAACACTGGCGTCAAGCTCCAAGTTGTCCAAAATACGCTTTTGCGTGAACAGCGCGTCGAAGGCATGCGTAACTTAGCGTGGATTTCTAAACCGCCAATCGCAGACTTAGACGCCATCGGTCAAGACAATATGTACAACACTGATCCAGAGACGCTGATTGATCTGGCTGAACGTATTTATCAATACAATGATGGTTTCATCGTGGGACCGACCACTGCTGCAGTGATTACGCAAGCCGAACGCAGCCAAGCCAAAGATCTGGTGGTTGTCTCTGCCGACAACGGCAGCCGCTATCTAGATTGGGCAAAGCAAATTTCAGGCGCAGTAGAACTCGCCGCCCCAGCAGATGAACCCTTAGAATTGCTAGTCTAAACACTCCCCAAGCAACGTGTCAGCCTATACAATGTAAATACGCATTCATCTAGGATGTAATAAACCCACTAGTTATAGGCTGACGCATGAAAGACACAACCGCAATCCGCCCCGGTGAAGATTTAGACTGGGACAAGCTAGACCCGTATCTACGCAACGCCATGCCAGACTTAGCAGGCGCTATGCATGTTGAGCAATTCCCGGGTGGCCACGCCAACCTAACGTACTTAGTGCGTTTTGGTGCGCGCGAATTGGTTGTCAGACGCCCGCCTTTTGGCAAAATTGCGCCCGGCACGCATGATATGAAGCGTGAATACCGCGTGCTGTCTAAGCTGTATAAATTCTTCCCACAAGCGCCACGCGCCTTTCACTTATGTGAAGATGAGAGCATTCTAGGCGCGAATTTTGTAGTGATGGAGCGCCGCACTGGCGTAGTGGTTCGTTACAAAGTCCCCAAGTTTTTTGCTGATTATGAAAATGTTGAGGTTCGGTTGACTGATGCATTAATGCGGACGATTGCAAAGCTGCATACTGTTGATATTGAAGCTGCTGACCTAACCAATCTCGGCAAGCCAGCGGGGTTTGTAGAACGTCAATTAGAAGGCGCTGCCAAACGTTGGGCGCTTGCAGAAACCACAGCCACGCCCGCCATGCAACAAGCACTTGAACTACTACGACAAGATATTCCAATTTCGCAGTCTGTTGGGTTGGTGCATAACGACATCAAATTTGATAACTGTCAATTCCAACCCGGCAACCCAGATGAAATTACGTCGCTCTTTGATTGGGACATGTGCACCATTGGTGATCCGCTGGTCGATTTTGCCGCCATGCTCGCCTTTTGGCCTGATAAACGCTTAGAAGGGCTGAATCTACCGATCTATTTACAAGGTAACTTCCCTGACAAGCCAGAACTCATCAAACTGTACCAAGCCTACACAGGCTTCGATGTCTCACGGATCAATTGGTACCAAGCACTGGGGTGTTGTAAAGTCGCGGTTATTCTGCAACAGCTATATGCACGCTACGCCGCTGGAGCAACGCAAGACAAGCGCATGGCGGGGTTAGGGGAAGTGGCTCAAATTTTTGCGGGTCTGGCATTGCACTATGCAAAGCAGCACTAACAACATGCCAGTTAGCGAGTAATAAGTGCTATATAGGTCACACTACCCCACTCAGTTTGACTCAGAGGTGACCTAAATGCTATAACAAGTTTCTAACCACATAGG
>JAHDIM010000072.1:13392-16264 GCA_020630805.1 Anaerolineales bacterium | reverse complement strand
TGAGCGAAATCAACTTTGATGACATCAACTTCACCATCAACTTTGACAAGCGCGAGACCTTTATCCGTGGCAAGCGCGTTGAGCTTTCACCACGTGAATTCGACTTGCTGGCAGCGCTGGTGCGCAACTCAGAAAAAGTAATGAGCCGCGAAGACTTGGTCACCGAAGCGTGGGGTCCAGAAGGCTACCAAGCACTGGATCACTTGAAGCTGTACATCTTGTACTTGCGCCGCAAGCTTGAAGCCAATCCGTCCCGTCCAAAGATGATTTTGACGGCACGTGGCGTTGGCTATCGCTTCAGTCCATCTGCTAACTAAACGTCTCAAGTTCAATCTTGAAATGGGTTCCTATTTGGAGCCCATTTTTTATTTAACCCTTTGCACAGTTGCTGCAACCTTGTCTACAATGGACAGGACATTATGACCACATCTTTTGCCCAACTCCTCACCGCAGCCATTTACCAGATTCGCGCCAGTGAAGACAAGCCCATCGCTGTCATTCAAGATGAACTTGGGTATGAAATTGGCCGCCAGGGAGGCTCTGCCATTGAATATTGGCGCAAAGGCAATGTACCCTCACAGCTTGACCAAATTGTGGCACTGGGCAATGTTTTAGCAGAGCGTGCGAATTTAGATGAAGCATGGAAGACCAGTTTTCTAAAAGCGGCCGGGGTTCCTGTTACCGCCAACGCACCAACGCCTACTGTAGCGCGGTCCGCATTACCAACGGCGACACCGCAGTTTGTCGGGAGAGCAGATGAAGTGGCCTTGCTGCAAACGCTGCTGACAACACCAGAACAGCGCCTAATTACCATACTTGGGTTAGGTGGAATGGGAAAAACACAGCTTGCCCTCCACACCGCCGCAGAGCATGCCGTTCAAGCGCACTTTCCAGACGGCATCCACTTTGTGTCCTTAGAAACGGCGGGAGCTGACCTATGGGGAACGCTGCAAAACAGCTTAGTTCCATCCGCATCGGCACAGGCAAGCCCGCAGACCATTGTGCACGAGGCTTTGCAGTCCTCCCGCTCATTACTCATCTTAGATAACTTAGAAACCGCCATCGATGCCGCCAAAGCAGTCATTACTAACTTGCTCCAAGCGACAACAGACCTTGTGATTCTGACAACGTCACGATTGAAGCTAGGGTTACAGCAGGAAACCACCTTTGCCTTAGCAGGCTTAGATGTTGGCGAAACGTCCAGTAGTGAACAACTTTTTCATAGCGCTGCCCAAAAGCAAAATCCCTTATTTGCCCCAACAGACGCCGACCAAGCTGCCATTGCCAAAATTTGCACACTCCTCGCAGGCTGTCCGCTAGCGATCAAATTGGCAGCGGCTTGGACAAACGTGCTAGCGCCGAGCCAGATCGAAGCGCAGTTGCGGGACAGTTTGGCGTTACTCAGTACCGACGCCGCCGATGTTCCCGCACGGCAACAAAGTATTCGCAATGTCGTTGGCTTTGCGTGGGATCATCTGGATTCATCCGCGCAAATGGCGCTTAGCCAACTTGCCGTTATTCCACACACCTTTAACTTTGCCGCAGCGCTGGCGATCACACAAATTGCGCCAACCGCGCTCAGCCAACTCGTCGAGCGCGCCTTACTTAGCGTAGAGCAAGGTGTGCAGGGCTATCGCTATCGGATGCACCCGCTAGTGCATCAATTTGCACTGGAGCAACTCCCCGACGGCCAGCGTCAGCAACTTGATTTCGCGTTTGCAACCTATTACCTGACCCTCTTGGAACAACAAGATGGTGTCATCAAAGGCGCTGATTTCCGCACCGTACTGGCATATCTGCGCGAAGAAGAGCCAAATCTAAATGCAGCCCACGCCATCGCTTTTGCGGCTGATGATGCAAAGCTCCTGTCACTTGGGATGGATGCGGGCTTTTTTATGTACGAGCTGAGCGGACGCTATCAGGCAGGGGCTGCGCTCTTTGAACGTTGGTATGAGGCCTATCAGCGCGTGGCGCCAGATACAGACTGGGCCATTGCTTTTTATGGCCGCTGGGGTTGGTTTTTGTATCGACTGGGGCAACATCAACACGCCCGCGATATTTTTGAGGTGTGCTGGGACTTTACGCGTCAGGCTCCGCATGCACCGGGCGTGGTCTTGCTATGCAATGCCATTGCCTGCAACAGCTTTGAGCTGGGTGATTTAGACCGGGCAGATGCCGTTCTGGCTGATGCGCTGGCGTTACATCAGGCGCACCCCACCATTGCCTTATACGAAGCCGTCACCCACACGATTTTGATTCAGCTGCGCCAAAAGCAAGGCCGCTTTGAAGACGGTCGAATTGCCACTCAAAATGCAATTGCAGCGATTGAATCGTCTGGGAATTTGTTTGGGTTGGGCTTTGTCCTCAACAACTCTGGCAACGTGGAATTTGCAGCAGGGAACTATGAAGCTGCTGAGCAAATCTATCGTAACGGGGTTACGTTCTATCAAAATGCGGATTATGCCTTGGGCGAATCGTTGACGCGAGCTAACGTTGCTAGATGTTTGATTCAGCAAGGCGACTATGCAACGGCAAAGGCCTTTTTAGATCAGGCCCTCGCCCTCATTCTGCCAACGTATGCGACCACGCAGCTCATCAAGGTGCTCATGATTTACGCTGAGCTTGCCATCACAACAGGTAATATTCCAACGCTGTTGCCAAACCTGTTAGCCAAAGTTGGGCATGTCTCTGAATCAGACTGGGACAGCAAGCAGTTGGCTAAACAGATGTTAGCCGACCTGCAAGCTGCCCCAGTGACAAGTGCTATTCGGACGTTTCGAGAATATGCGGCAGAGATCAGCCGCGCGCTAGGCTAACCGCCTTCGCCGCTGCCCTCTGCTGGCTGTTCTTCAGCAGCAGGTTGTTCAGCAGG
>JAHDIM010000072.1:3649-13292 GCA_020630805.1 Anaerolineales bacterium | reverse complement strand
GCTTCGCCCTCGGTGGCCGGTGCAGCCTCGCCTTCAGTTGCAGGGGCTGCTTCTCCTTCAGCGCCTGGGGTAGCCTCACCTTCAGGGGCAACATACCCTTCTGGCGTGACCGTTGGAATTTCAACCCCTAACAAGTACCCTTGATCTTTTGGCGAACGATGGCGAATGAGCCATTCGGTATCGGTTTGTTCTTGTTCAGACTGTAAGCCCACTGTCATGAACCACGTCTTGCCCGGTGCCAAGTAATATGGCTCACCAGCCACGTTGAATTTCAAGAAACCACTGCCATCATTGACCCAGTCGATGGTGTATGCCTGACCGTTGCGGAAGGCAATCGCTGGACCACCGCCCCAGAGCTGGATTTCAGTCGCAAAGTGTGCACTGACGCCATCGGCGGCGTAGTCTTCAGGCACAGTTTTGTCGACCACGTGCGGCGCAAACAAAATCACGAGGTTGTCAGCTGTAATTTGACTATTCGTATTGGCATCAAAGTGGGCTGTCATTTCATCTTGCGAGACTTCGACCCAGTGTTCGTATTTCTGCGTGACCGCGTTGAAGGTCCACTCGCTAATCGCTTCTAATGAATAGGTCACCCGAATTTTATCGATGGCGAGGCCGGGGAAATTTGGTTTATCAAAGAAGCGCAGCTCTGTTTGCAACGGCTCGGTTTTGTTTTTATCTTCTGAATCGAGCGTGTTCCAGATTTCGTTGGTATCTGTAAACACGCTGTTGGTATCTTCGCTTTCACGACACATTGGTGGACAGTCGTCGTAGCCCATTGCTTCTGCAATGACTAAGTCTTGCCAAGGCTTGAACCACAAGCGTTCCAACGTCCCGCGGGACGTCCCTGAAGTGACTAGCGCACCATCCAGCAACTCTGGCAATACCAAGTCGATCAGCCGCGCAGAGCGGATTGGTCCGACGCGCTCAGACTCTTGCCCATACCAAATACTAGAAAACCGAATGGTGCCACCTTCAGAGTAGTGTTCAAACACCATGTCTGCTTCTTGCAACCCACCTTGTGGTCGGACATAGCGCGGGAAATGCGAGACTTTGATCACCAACGGACGACGTTGCAACATGGCTGGGTCCGCGACTTCAAGCCCAGTCAATTGGTTGATATTGTCTGGGAAGTTATCTGGGCCATACGGCGCCAACATGCCTGGGTCTTCAGTAGGTTCTGGCGTTGCCGTAGGCCCTTCTGCAACGGGTTCATCTGTTGCGGCTGGTACGGCTGTTGGGGCGTCAGTTGGAACCACTTCAGTTCCATCCACCTTGATTTCTGGTGCCGGTAGCGTTGGCGGCTCTGGCGTAGCTGTCGCAGGAACTGGCGGTGGCAGTTGGGTCGGTTCAGGTTCCGCTGCGCCGGTACAAGCAGCCAGAACAAACAACGGGAGTATCAAAAGCGTTCGGAAGAACGTTGTGCGTTTCATAGGGTAAATTTCAGTGTTTTCGGGTTACGGTTCGGGCGAAATTCTAGCAGAGAACAGCAGTGAAAGTTCTGAAAACCCCTGCTTAGGATGCGAACAAGTGGGTAAGAAATGCGTGGCTTTTGGGACTTAAACGCGAACGCTTCAGCGCCTTAAGCACTCAGGTGCTTGAGTAAGGGGTGAACTGTAAATAAGATCACCTTATGCATAAAAAGATTATTTCTCTAATTTTGGTGTTGTTTATAAGCGGCGTTGCGGGACGGCTCTATGCCGCACACGTGTCATACGTGGGCCCAGACGGCATTTTACATGACTCCATCTGGCTGCTGATTGGGTCGCTACTAGCGCTGTTAGCCATTGGCATCGCGCTGGTGTACGGTGTGTATTTGGTGTTTAGTTTGGTGAAATGGGGCTGGGCGGAACGGTAGCGACATGGCGCACCATGTCACTACTCCACTTCAAACACAGACCCGTTCGCGGTCTTCTTGACGTGGATCTGTGTCGGAAACGCATTCTTGAGTTCATCAATATGTGTGATGACGAGGACGGTGTCAAAGTCGTTCTGCACCGCATTGATCGCTTCGATGAGCCGTTCGCGGCCTTCAACGTCTTGGGTTCCAAAGCCTTCATCAATCACAAGCGTTTGCAGTTGTGCCCCCGCGCGGCGAGCAAGCAGTTTACTTAGCGCAACTCGGATCGCGAAGTTCACGCGGAAGGCTTCGCCACCGCTGTACATTTCATAATTGCGCGTGCCAAGCTCGTCTGAGATCTTGATGTCGAGCGTCTCAACAGTTTTACCCGCTTGCGTTTCACGCTGGGTTTCAAAGCGCACGGCCATGCGCCCATTGGTCATGCGCGTAAGGAAAGCATTGGTGGTTTCTTCCAGCTCTGGCACCGCCGCTTCGATAATCATGGCAGGGACGCCTTGCTTCCCGAAGGCTTTACGCAACTCTTCGTACAACCCAATGTTCTCAGCTACAGCTTGGCGCTCACTCACTTTGGTCTCACGCTGACGCTGCAACCCTTTCATTGCGGCAATACTCTGACGCGCGCTCCCAACTTGTTCAATGACAATGCGCTGTTCAAAACGTAAGTCGTCAAGTTTCTTCTGGCGGCGGTCGGCTTCAGTCGCTTGTACTTCGTATTCACCTGCTTCGTGGCGTAAAGCGGTCAACTGCTCACGTTGATCCGCCACCATTTTGTGCCAGCGTTTTTGACGCGCTTCCAATGGCGCAATCCGTTCTTTGGCTTGTTCGGCGGTCTTGATCCCGGCTTCAAGCTCAGCCTGCTGCTTTTGCAATCGGCGACCTTGCTTTAAATCGCTATCCAGCGCTTTGAGTTCACGGTCTGCGTCTGAAATCCGGTCTGCAAGCTGCTTATATTCAGCCTGATTAGCACGATACTGATTGCGCTTTTCAGCTAAATCGGCTTTCAAGTCTTTGATGAGCTTTTTACGATTGGCAACGCTCAGTGCTTCACCACAGGTCGGACACACCGCCTCTTCCGTCGCCTCCAACGTTGAGATGCGAGTCTTCAACGGATCGGCTTGCGCCATCATCACGTTGTTTTCACCTTGCAACCGGGCACTGACTTCTGCTTGAGAATTGCGCTCCGTTTGCAAAGTAGCACGCCGCGTTTCTTTTGCTTCCATCTGTGCTAAAGCATCCACAACAGACTTGAGGCGCGTTTCCAAGGCTGTCACGCTGGCCTGCGTTTGCGTGTCGGTGAGTTCTTTATCAATCTCACGCAACTCACGCTGCGTTTCCATAACCTGCCCGTTGAGCGTGTCAATCCGACGCCGTGCATCGGCTAGCTTTTGGCGCGCTTGGGTAACATCGGCTAGCTCTTGCTCGGCGGCTTTAAGTTGCGCTTCTAAGCCTTCAAGCTGGGTTTGGGCATTCTTGAGGTCGGCTTCGTAGTCTTCTTTCCGCAACAGTTCACGATCAATATTCGCAATTTCGGCATCGAAGACTTTGAGGTCTGAGCGCAGGTCACTAATCTTGTCGCGCGCAGATTTTTCATAACTCGACCATTGGTCCAGTCCCAAAATGTTGGCCAAGATGGCTTTGCGTTCACCGGAGGTCTTGACAGTAAACAGATCAGCACGGCCTTGCAGAATGAAGGCAGAGTTGACGAAGGTGTCATAGTCCAAGCGCAATAGCTCGTTGATTTTCTTTTGGGTCGCGCGCACCTTGGCCTCAGAGATGCCATACCACCGATTGAGCTTGGTATCGTACATCTGTAGTTCGAGCACGGTCTGGGCACGCTTGCCACCTTTTTTGCGGCGAATGACCTGATACAGCTCTGTCCCGAGCTGAAACTCAAACTGCACCATCATTTCAGACTCACCGTGATGGATCAGTTCTTCGTCACTGCGCTTACCATCTCGTGCTTTGCCCCACAGTGACCACGTCATGGCATCTAGAATCGAAGACTTGCCAGCGCCATTTTCCCCAGACAAACACGCCACCGAAATGCCGGAAAAATCGAGGGCATTTGGTGCTTTGTAAGGCAGAAAGTTTTGGACGGTCAGTTTGACTGGGATCATAGAGTTGGTGGTCTAATTCGTAATGTGTAATGCGTATGGAGCTTCAGGCCTACGTAATATTCAAATGCAATGCAACTGGATCGACCAATTTACGCATTACGAATTACACGTCCCTCGCTACTTAGCAGTAAAGTGAAGAGGTTTTCGAAATAAAGAATTCTAATTGCAATCAGCGCAGCCTACGCCTGCTTCACCACCGGGTTTCGCAATGAGCCAACGCCTTCAATGTCCACTTCGACGTAGTCACCGTCTTGCAAGAGGCCACTCCCGAGCGGCGTGCCGGTGAGAATGACATCGCTGGGCATGAGTGTCATGACAGACGACAGATACGAGATGAGCTGTACAACAGACCAGCGCATGTCTCGTGATGAACTCATTTGACGAATTTGGCTGTTGACATTGCTAATCACAAGCAAATCAACCGGATCGACTTGTTGGGCAATCCACGGGCCGAGCGGCAAAAAGGTATCGAAGGATTTGGACCGCATCGTAGAGCCGTCACGGCGTTGGACGTCACGCGCATTGAGGTCATTGGCGCAGGTGTAGCCAA
The DNA here is from genome assembly GCA_020630805.1 of Anaerolineales bacterium. Taxonomy (GTDB): domain Bacteria; phylum Chloroflexota; class Anaerolineae; order Anaerolineales; family UBA6668; genus JAHDIM01. Next base: position 8,764 of record JAHDIM010000072.1, on the reverse strand, counting down.
AGATGTATTGCAATGCATCCTGTGGCAGTACATTGCGACATTTGCGGCCAATCACAACTGCTAGCTCTGCCGCAAACTCAACTTCTTCTGACATGGCTGGCAGCACAATTGGCATTTCTGGTCCGGTAATTGCGCTTGGCGGTTTGAAGAAGAAGGTTGGGATTTCTGCTTTTGCTTTGGAAAAGTCTGAGTCGCGCGTGTAGTAATTGCGCCCTATACAAATGATCTTGGTCGGCTGCACCGGCGGATGCAAGATGACGTGATCGATATTGGCAACATATTCACCGCGTCGATAGCTTGTAAACGGATCACCGTGAATGCGGTAGATCTCGTTCCGTTCCATCCAGCCATATTCAACAGCCTGACGTTCATCTTGTTGGTAGCGCAGAAAATACATCGTTCGAGGTTAATTATGCGAGCGCATAAAGGTGAAATATGTGATCATTAATGATGGGCTAAAACTGCTTCAACGCAATAACCCAAAGCGATCTAGCTTGCAAGGGACTGTACCACATTCCTTTATACCTGTGTACGTGTGAAATGCGTCCAAATTTCCTGTCCGAAAAATTTGAATTATGTTCGTTTATCGTTATAAGCTTGTATAAGGTAAAAATTGATAGCATTACCGTCTACTCTTTGTCCAAGATACAAGTCGCTTGTTGTTTAGCGTAGTATTTGACTGTATGGCGTAGCTTCCTCAGTAACCAGAGTCAAATTTGAATTATTCCTAAATGAAACGACGAATCAATATTCCGTTTACCCCTGAAACCAAAGATGAAAATGTCCCCTTCGAAACGCGGGCAGTGCTTTGGTTTGGGCAAGTTTCACATCAGGACAATTATGCAGATGTTCGCATCATTTACACCCCGGAACATTTGCATGTTCACTGCAATATTGTTGATGAAAAAATTTGGTATGACAATGAAAAGCCCATCATGCTATTTGCAAATGATGCGGTTTCAATCATGCTACATACCGAAAATAGTGAAGATGCCACCCGCATCGATTCGAACTCTTATTACTTTGCCGGGATGTTCAAGCCTGAGCATGATGAACGCCCTGAATATCAGCGGGCGTTTGGCGGCTCCAGCGGTCACTGGCGGTTAGCAGACAACACGTTCAAAACCTTTGCCCACTACCGTGGCGCAGGGGCCTTCAATACAGGCGAAGCGTCTCACGGTTGGTGGATCGCCTTCAAAATTCCGTTCTCATCAATAGGGTTAGACGGCCCGCCAAAAGAAGGCGACATTTGGAAACTAGCGATCCTCTTGCATGACCGTGACAGTGATCAGAGTGAGATCATTCCAAATAAGTCTTGGCCAACGGCGGTCCATCAGGTAGACCCCAGCACGTGGGGTGAACTGCACTTTGGCATGCCAACGTATGAACCGCCAAATGCTGTCGTCAAAGAAACTATTACGCTGAAAAACCGCGTCGATAACATCCGCATTCGCGATGCGATGGTTGGCGGCGCGGGTACGTGCGGCGACGACATGAGCCATGATCTGTTTGGCGAATGGGGCATCCGCAACTACCGTGGCGTTGAGCAATTCAACATCCAGAACCAAGGCGACATTGCCGACTGGCCGTGTTTCTCAAAGTATTACATCACCATTCCGCTGAATAGCTTGCCAAGCCCGCAAAACCGGGTGGTGCTCGATGCAAAACTAGAGCTACGTCAGTTTGGCAACGCCGGACAAGGCTGGAACGAGCCAGTGCCGGATTCGTTTATCCAAGTTTTTTCTGTTGAAGAGAATTGGGATGAAGCCACAATCACGTGGAACACCGCGCCGATTGCTAGTGAAAATTACGGCGGCACTTGGGTCAAACCGCTACCGAATTTCAATGCACCTTGGCCGGGCGTCCCACATCAATTTGATGTCACCCGCGCCGCGCAAGAGGCGTATGCAGCGGGCAAGGCATTACGTCTGGCATTTTACAGCGCTGATGGTCCGCGCCACACTGGGAAATATTTTTATAGCAGTGAGGCTGGCACCGAAGGCCGTCCAACGTTGACCATCACACTAGGTGAGCCGGAAGACGTCGCCAGTGACGTTGAAAACACTGATGTTGGCGTTCGTTTTGAAACGCAACCCTTAGTGTCACAAAAAACTTGGGCCATGGCGGGGGCAACGCCGGACCGTCATTCCCGTACGGACGAAGAAGTCCGTGGCAATTTACGCCCACTTTGGTACAAACCTGTCACGCCTTATATTTCACAGCGTACGCAAATTGTGGCGGCGCACGATCTGCTCTACCTATCAACCGCGCGCGGTCTTTACGCCTTAGATGCAGACGATGGTGACGAAAAGTGGGTATTCGCTACAGAAATGCCGCTCGGGCACTCGCCAACGGTTGATCACAACACAGTTTATGTCTGTGGCACTGACGGCTATGTCTATGCGCTAGACGCACTCACTGGCGCAGAACAATGGCGTTGGCAAGCCCCAAAAGGCTTTGTCACTAATCCCGTTGTTGCTGACCGCCTCCTCTTTGCGGGCTGTCGTGATGGCAATATGTACGCCATTCACACGGGTGGCCCAAAGAAGGGCAAGCAGGCGTGGAAATTCCGTACGGATGGCCCAATCTTGTACTCCGCCGCTTACCGAGATGGCACGCTTTATTTCGCCTCCATGGATTGTCACGCGTATGCGCTTGTGGCCGTCACAGGAAAGCTGATTTGGAAGTCTGCCAAACTACCGGGAGAAGGCTTTCGCTCTTGGTGGCCGGTCGTCATCGATGATTACGTCATCTTCTCTGGCTCGCACGGCTATCGCACGGCAGTGACACCAGGTGGAAATGCAAAAATCACGGATATTGATCGGCGTGACACCTTAGGCGATTTTGTCACGCCGCACCGGAACGTCATCACCGTTGGAGATCGGGGGCATGCGCCCGGACCGTGGACGTTTGGCACGGTGACACTCACGACAGAAAAGATCCGCAACTATCTCGCTGAAAAGCCGTATCGTCGCACCGTGTTTGTGTTAGATCGGCAAACGGGCGAAGAGATCTTTGAAAAGTCTGCCAACGGGCAACATTTACCCGTTGCACCCTTGCTGTGGGCTGGCACGCAGAGTGGCACCCGCTATCCGCCAGTTGTTGGTGGGGATGGGGTGCTGTATCAGCAAAGCGGATACATGATTGACACCCACCTGAAAGACAGCATTATGGGGGGGCAAGCTGTTGGCTGGCATCCAGATCATCCGACGCATGTGTCCATTCCAAGCTATATGTGGTGCGCGGTGGACGAGCCGCTAGGCTTAGCAGTTGGGGGAACCAATGTCTATTGGAATCTGTGCTGTGACCGACAAGTTGGTAGCTACGACACCTCCATTCCAAACAGCCTATTTGATGAAGCCTTTGCAGAGCTAGAAGAACTGTACACTGACGCTGCTGACATCTCGCATGAGCATCGCCATCGGATTAGCGCAGCGCGGCCAGGGAATCTTGGCAAATTATCTGCTGCTGCGCACCGCGAAGCGCTCTACGTTGCAGACGAACTGCATCGGCATTTAGACCTCCAAGATGAAGGCTACGCCGAACGCTTCTACGCCAATGCATGGATTGTGTTCGTTGCGCGTTCAAATAGCGGACAGCACATGCAGTTCCTAGCCCGACCGTTCCACGGAACGCCCAACACGCTAGTAGCCTATTCAACCCAGCAACACTCCGATTTCTTTGAGAAGGGTGAATCAGTCAATTTTGTGCGGGTTCCAAACGCAGACAATCCGCGCACGTATGTGGTGAGTGCCGCATCGCAGACTTCACTAGAAGCCATTATTCCAATGCAGCCGCGCATTGTGCATGTCCATACAGCATTTGGCGGACATCCGGGTGCTGTGTACAGCAACCATGGCGATCAAAATCCGCCTGTTCCGTATAAGGGCAAGGTGTATATGCATCGTAGCAACGCGATTTTGTGTTGGGCACCGGAGCACGCGACAGCCGCTGCGCCAGTGATGCGCCGTCCGGCAATTCCAAGCCGTGCTACGCGTCCGGCTGCACCAAAGTTACAAGGTGCGCTGGAACTCAAACGTCAACTAACTGATGAGGTGCGCGAGATTTTGAACAGCGGGCCGCTTCAGCCGGGATACGCCAATCACGGTCTGTTAGGGGCCTATGTGCAGCATCACATCGGCGATGCGTTGATTGATTATTTCCATAATCCGGCAGAGACGTTTGTGACCTTGTTACGGGCACGCCCACACATTGCCGGCGCACTGCAAGACCAACTCGACGAGTATTTGCGTGAAGAGTTCAACAACTTCGAAAAAGAAGACTTTTGCAATCACGTCGGTTGGCGAGATCGACGCGAACGGCATAACTATCTGATTCCAGATGATGTTGCGGTTGAATATCGTTCCGGTCGCACCGAAGAGTTTTTCCAAAACAAAGCGCGCGCAGTCAATTTTGAATTCCGCACGCACGGGGGGTGGCAGAACAAAGGTATCTGGGGCCGTAATCCATACATGATTTATGGCTTGCAAAAGATGGTGAGCCACTTTGGCCTCGATGCCAAACGCTATCTGCGCACGATTCGCGAACAGCACTTGCTTGACCGAATTCCGAGCAAAGATGTGTTGGTGGAAAATTCATATGCCATCAACGCTTGGCTTGCTGGGTATGCGGGGCTACTCAAGCTCTACGATGCGGTGCCAGATGAGCTCGCACCTGTTGAGCTGCATGACCAATTCGGCATTCTAAAGCTAATCCGGCGTGATAGCTTCCGTTTTGGGTCGCCGTACTCGGCAACGTCACAAATTTTCAATGGAACGTCTTACTACGGCAATACGTTGAACGTAGCGAGCAACTTTGTTTATATGACGCCGGAAGTGGTGAGCGACACCTATCGGTTTATGCAGACAACCGTCAAGCAGACCATCGATGAAATTGAAGAGGTTGCGCCGCACTGGTTCATTACGTTTGCGGCAGAAGGCTTAGGTGAAAATGCCATTGTCCCGCTGTGGGACTCTTATGCCATCTTCATGGCGAAGGCATGGGTTTTAGGCGACTCTGGGCCAGAGCTTGAAAAATATCTGGATGTACCCGGTTTCCCACGTGGGGATCTGTTCTACATTGATAAGCTTGTCGCGACAATTGAAGCGTATTAGG
>JAHDIM010000072.1:0-3549 GCA_020630805.1 Anaerolineales bacterium | reverse complement strand
CGTGGGGATCTGTTCTACATTGATAAGCTTGTCGCGACAATTGAAGCGTATTAGGAAATAAAAAAGTAGTGCCACCCCGCGGGGTGGCACTACTTTTTTCTAAATCAATCCCCAGTCAAAATACAGGCTAAGGAACATAAACGTCAGGCCAAACGCATTGTTGATGACGTGAATGACAATTGCGGGCCAAAGTGACTTGCTCTTCCAAGTAAACCACGCCATCACCATCCCTAAAATCGACGTTCCCACGGCGACAGACGGTTCTAGGTGGATCAACCCAAACACAATCGAGCTGACAATAATCCCTACCCATGGGTGCCACTTGTCTGCCATCCAACGAAAGAGGATGCCCCGGAAGAACAGTTCCTCTGCAAACGGCACTAAGATGCCGCCTAACGGGATCATTAGTAGTGCGCTTACCCACGAGAATTCTCCGCCTGTAAACAGCTCTGCTTGCCAATTAGTGAAGCCTTCATCGTAGATGAGATTGCCTGCAAACTGCGTGATTTGCCCCACGACAATCATGGTTGGGATTGTCGCAAGTACCGCATACAGTACCCAACGCGCGTTGAAATTTGAGAGCCAGAGGTTATCCCAACTGAACTTGCCGCGTACCCGTGCAATGATGAAGACCCCCAACGTCAAAGCAATCGCATTGATGATTAGATTGGAGAGGGTGAAGCCAATGGACGTTGAGAGTTCCATAATGGCATCTTGGTCTTGCAACAACTCTGGATTTTGAAACGCACCTGCCATTGCGAAGCCAATCACGAAGACAATAATCAGCGGAATGATGGCCAACGGGATAATGGTTGCGGTCATCCCGACAACATCGCGACCGCGCCACATGCGTTCAGCGGTAATTTCGGCAGATGTTTCTACAAACGAATCAGTTGTCATGAAGAGTCTCCTGTTGAGTCGGATGATTGTTCAATTCCATTGAGCCAGAACACATCGGTGACAGGCTCTTGCAGAATATCTGCTATGCGGAAGGCAAGCACAATGGACGGGTTGTAGTTCCCATTTTCAATCGCGATGATGGTCTGGCGACTCACATCGACACGCTTCGCTAAGTCTGCTTGTGTCAATCGATGTCGCGCCCGTAGTTCGCGAATTTTATTTTCGAGGCCAGCGCCTCCTTTTCTCCCCATGCTCTAAACCTCTTGCTTGATGTAGTAACGATAGGCATATGCCATGAGCCCTAAAAATCCCGCTGTAATGAGCCAGTCCACCCAAGTTGGAAACCAGTCAGCGCCAATCGCCAAGCCGAATATGGCACCAAAAACGATTAAGACGGTCACAAACACCCAATATCGCAGCGGGTAGACTTTACGGCTCGCCACCAATGGAATGATGATAAAGGATGTAATGATCATCGGGATGCCCCAGAGCGGCTGATCTTGCTGCTCATTGATAATGCTATAGAACATGGCAATAAATACCGCCACATACGAAATGGTCATCGGCCACTTGTAAATGAGCGCCCGCTGCATTGTATGGTATTCATCCCAGACGCCGTCTTCTGGTTGCGTGTCGCGAATTTTATAGGCAATCCACAGCGCAATGCCAACTAAAAGTAGGGTCATCCAAATGCCTTCTGGGCGACCATCCCACCAAGTATAGGCCGCAATTGGCAGGCCGGTAATCAGCATGACCCAAGTGCCTTGCCGCATGACTTCACGATTGACGTTGTCTGTAAATTCATCTCGGTTTACGCCAAACGTGCCTTCCCACCATTTTCGATCTCGCCATTTTGGCGTTTCTGGATTTGTCATCATCGCAATCTCCGCTTGTATTGTTTATTGGACAATATGTTGTGTAAACTTGACATTATCGTAAACAATACAACACATTATGTCAAGTTTTAGTTACATTTGAATCTGATTTCAAAAATGGAATGACTGAATTCGTTACCTTTGACTTGACAGCTGTGTCTGTAGCGATATACGTTAGAAACGGATTTGGTCTTAATTTCATGAGGCCAAACACAAAAAAACGCAATATTTAGGAGACTCAAGTGAACCTTATTTCAATGCTCGGCGAACAAATGGATGCAGATACCCTCAGTGCTCTTAGTGGCATGATTGGTGAAGATGAATCCACAACGAAGTCAGCAGTAAACGCGGTAATCCCAACGTTGGTTGGTGCAATGGCAACTAAAGGCGCAACCGAAAGCGGTCGTGAAGAAATGCTAGGTGCATTCACCAGTGCTGCGAGTGCAGACACCCCAGGCCCAAACCCAATGGACTTGGTTGGTAACTTCGCGGGCATGCTCGGTGGTGGCGACTCTAGCGGCATGATGCAAATGGGCGCTTCTCTCCTGCCAATGTTGATGGGCAACAAAGTTGGCGGCGCCGCAAGCATGATCTCAGCGGTCTCTGGCGCAAGCGCCGGCTCATCTAACAAACTGATGAGCGCAATGCTACCTTTGGTCATCGGGATGGTGATGAAGAACCTAACCGGCGGCTCTGGCGGTGGAATGAACGCAGCAGGTCTCGCAGGCTTGCTTGGCGGTCAAGACGCAGCGGCAGCTGGCCCTGCTGGCTTGGCTAGCCTACTCGGTGGCCTCGCCAATGACGATGACGGCTTCGGTATGGACGATGCCATGCGCATCGCGCAATCACCAGCAGCGAAAGGCTTGCTTGGTAAATTGTTTGGTCGCAAATAGCGCTAACTAATCCGTAAATAAAAAAACCGGGCTCCATTGTGGAACCCGGTTTTTTGTTTAAATTTACCGGCGTGACATGGCTTGTCATGTCACGCCATCCTACCGGACGGCACTACAAGCTACATAATCCCTTCGTAAATGTCGAAGACGTCAGCGCCTTTGAACCGCGCAAGGTCATTGGTTTCGTTGATCGCGTCGTTGTAGAAGAACTCTGGCAGGTCATCATCTGCGGCAGTAAAGCCCGCATCGATGTTGAATTGGCGTTCGAGACGCAGCACTTCTTTGCCCAAGGCGTTGAACCACTCGGAATCGACTTCAGTGCCGTGGGCACCGTTCATGGTGTTGGCAACGAACTCTAGATTTGGCCCAGTGACAGAGCCGCCAAAGATACACAGCCCGACAGAGTCGTTATACGCAATTTCAATTTGCTTCTTCAGACTTACTTCTAACAAATGGGCAATGTCTTTGTCTTTTGAGGCGTATGTTGCCACGTTCCCAGCAGTGTGATCTGCACCTTGGGCCGTGGTCATCATTGAGATGCCGGTGACTTCAATCACGCGCGGATCATAAGCGCTAATCCCTTGACGTTTGATGACCGGGACGCGCTTGGCATTGTAGTGTTCACCGACAACAGCGGTGCCGTCTGCCCAGACCTTGCCAATTTCAGTGCCGTTGCGGATTTCAACATCCAAGGCCTTGGTGAGGAACTCCATATCCCCCCAGTCTGCCAGACCTTGGTCTAGCAAGACACCAAGCATTGCACCCGTTTCAATCGTATCGATGCCGAGGTCATTGGCGATGCCGTTGAGCAACGCAAGGTTGTCTGGGTCTTCAATGCCGCAGTTGGTCCCGAGCAACCCAATGGTTTCATACTCAATTGG
>JAHDIM010000460.1 GCA_020630805.1 Anaerolineales bacterium | reverse complement strand
TGACATGCTGCAGCATGTCACTACGATTAAAACATTCAATGTCTGATCAAAATTCAATTGCAACTCTGAAACTGAAAGGTGTGCTGGCCGGTGAAGCAGTGCAACACTTGACCGCTCAACTTCGCACGTTCTTTGCAGATCAAAAACATCTTATTCTGCTAGAGATTGCCGATCTCAATGACATAGAACACGATGGATTCCATGCACTCTATCGCGCGGCGCGGTATCTGATGTGGCATAACGGCAAAATCGTGCTGCTCAATCCGAGTGATCGCATCCGCGAGATCTTAGCGAAGACAGGTCTAGGCACTGTCCTTGAAAGCACTGAAGATAAACAAGACGCCATCAAACTGTTACTGACTGAACCAGCGTGATGAATCAGGCATTTACAAATCAAAAATCATCAATCGTAAATTCTCCGTTTTATTGCGCCTCTCCTATCCCATTTCTAACCCTAACCTTTAGGATTTCGCTTTCAATCCATGTAGAATAAAGCCATGAATGTTTGGGTTTTTCTCGTCATCGGCATCATCATTGGCTGGGTCATCGGCTGGATTATCGACATCGTCTTTTGGCGCGGTCGCTATGAGAAATTAGAGCAACAAGTTGCCTCGCTCACTGCTGAAAATGAAACGCTAGAGGCTGAACTTGAAAACAAACTTCAAATTGCCACGGTCGATAGCGCCGAGATTGAAGCCCTGCAAATTGACATCGATGAGGTGTCTGAACAACACGGTGCTCTCAAAACCCAACTGCTAAATGCCCAGTCTGAAATTGAGCGTTTAAAACAACAGCGTTCAGAGCTAACCGGATCTGCTGAAAGCGAAATGCAAAGACTGCGTGACAAGCTCAGTAAAACCGAAGCGAAGCTGAACGAAACCGAAGAAAAGCTGGTTGCTGCTGACGCAAAAGTCAATGTAGTGGACAGTTCTCCCCAAGTCATTGTCAAACAAAAAGACGATCTTAAACTCATTCATGGTATTGGGAAAACCTATGAAAGGCGTCTAAATAAGGCTGGGGTTCAGACCTTTGCAGAAATGGGCGCACTCACGGTTGACCGCGTGATTGAAATTGTGAAAGCCAAACAATGGCAGGCGACAGAAGCCCCAAGCTGGCTAGAACAGGCCAAGCTCTTTGCGAGCGGCATGAACGAAGATGCCGTAATGGCAGAACTCGGTCTCACCAAATAAGCGGATGCCCACCTCAAAAATTGACAAGCAACTGATTGCGCACGACCGTCGCAAGTGGCTCGTGCTGCTTGCTTTGCTCGCCACGCTGTTAGTTCTGGTGCAGGTTGTCCGAAACCCACATAACGATGCAAAAACACCGCGTTTAGTTGATCCTGTGACCAACCTGAATGCGGTCCCTAATGAAGAGATTGTCTTCAACGGGCAGGGGTTTCCAAACAGCACCATTGAGTTGGTGGCAAATGGAGACGCTATTGGGAGCACGCGAGTCGGCCAGGATGGTAGCTGGCAATTGCGGGCTGCGTTTGCTGAAGAAGGCACCTATGCCATTGCAGCCAACGGAATGACCAGTGAAGGCAATGTATTCTCTGCGTCACGGGCAATTACCGTCGCTGTTGCCGAACCAACGGTCATTGTCCCAACGCCAACCTCAACACCAGCACCTGAGCCACCCACACTCATCCAGCCCAATTACGTGTATGCCGGCGATATTATTCTGCAAGGTCAAGCGGAGCCAAACAGTTCTCTTGCCCTGTATATCAATGGGGAAGCCGCTGACACCATCGAAGTCGCCGCAGACGGCACGTGGGCCAAGTCACTCAACCTGCTCGATGATGATTACGAAATTTATGTCGTTATGCTGGACGCAGACGGTGACTTGCAACAGTCTTCAGCGCCAATTGAGCTTTCACTTGACGTGAATCCAAACGACTACGAAATTCGAGTAGATCGTGAAAATGGTGACTTACTTGCTGGCGATATTGATATTGCGGGTCTGTCTGCACCAAATGCTCCAGTGCAAGTGCTTGTCAACGATCGTATTGCTGGCGAAACGCGCGCCAGTGACTCTGGACGTTGGGGAACAACGCTCAACTTAGACCCCGGTATTTATCTCATCAAGGTCTATGCGCTAGATGAAGATGAAAATCCATTCTTAGCGTCAGAAGAAGTGCGCTTCCGCGTCGTCAATGAAGATGGCATTATTCCAACCGCCACGCCAACCCCAGAGCCAGAAGCCACTGAAGCGCCGGAAGTTGAAAGCACCTCAGTGCCTGAAAATACACCGGCGGCAGAAGACAGCGAGGCAAGTGCTGAACAGCCGCCAGCCTCTTCAACCATTGGTGATGCACCACCAACAACTGTGCCCATTGACTGTACGCTGGACGAAAATCATGGCCGCGATTTTGGCACCTATTGGCGCGTTGGCGAGTGTGACACCTTGTTCTACATTTCGCGCGAAACCGGCATCCCAGTGTTAGACATTCAAGCCGCAAATACTTGGGTGCAAAACTTTGACTTTATTGTTCCCGGTTGGGAACTGACCCTACCAGGTCGATAGTTATAACGAAACTATAGCGGTTTCATAACCTGTAAAGCAGGAACTTGATTTAGTATAGATT
>JAHDIM010000071.1 GCA_020630805.1 Anaerolineales bacterium | reverse complement strand
GGCAACCTTGAACTCTACACCATGAAGTCAGACGGCAGTGACGTTACCAACATCACGAACAGCACCGGTGATGACACAGATCCAGTCTGGGCACCGGGTGGCAATCAACTCGCATTTGTCTCAACGCGAGATGGTAATAGTGAAATCTATGTGATGAATGCAGATGGCACCAACGTGAGTCGCGTGACCAACAACAATGCAACCGACAATAGCCCGACATGGTCCACTGAAGGTAACAAAATTGCTTACGTTTCGGACCGTGATGGTAATCAAGACATTTGGATTGCAGATCTGAGTGCCCTGCCAACCGTCTCTGAATTCCAAGTCACCAACATTACTGGGGCAAACAACTTCAGTCCGGTTTGGTCACCCGTCCCGTCTAGCCCAACAATTGCATACCTGTCTAACCGTGATGGGAATAACGAAGTCTACATTGTAGACTTCACCACTCTGGTGGAAACGCGGATTACAACGTCAACAGATGTCGATGAAAACGATTTGACGTGGCGTGCTGACGGCCTCAAGATGGCGTTTGTTGGTATCAAAGCCAGCATCGCTGATATTTACACAATCAACATTAGTGGGACGGGCTACGCTAACATTACCCAATCAAACTTCAATGACACTGCGCCAAACTGGGCGTTCGACAATAGTGGCATTGTGTTTGTGTCTAACCGAGATGGCAACCCTGAGATCTATATCACGACCCCAGTTGGTGACGCCACAACTCGATTGACGACTGAATAGCACCGCGCACGACAAATCAATACAACGTAAACACAAAAAAGCCGCTCAGCATAATCACTGAGCGGCTTTTGTTTAGCACTTACTGTCAGACAAAGGCGATGGTCTATTCTTCGCCGTCTTCCTCTTCAGCACCAAGTTCCCAAATATCGAGTGCTTTATCAATAAATAACACCCCGTCTAAGTGGTCATATTCGTGGAGAATGACACGCGCCATCCAGCCGTGCGTTGTGAGACGTTGCTTCTTGCCTTGACGGTCTGTGTACTTAACTGTGATAGCGTCTGGACGCTCAACGGTGCCTAAATAGCCGGGGATGGACAAGCACCCTTCGTTGCCAAGCGCGACGACATCAGACGTATGGGTAATCTCCGGATTGATCATGACGAGTTCTTGACCAATTCCAGGCGCAGCCTCTTCTTCGACACCGTCTTCTACGAGTGGATCTTCAGCGAGATACGCCACAAACATGCGGAGCGGTTGCGCAACTTGCGGTGCAGCCAACCCGACACCATGCGCGTCGTACATTGTTTCAAACATGTTATCAATCAGCGTTTGTAGCTTTGGCGTAAATGCCTTGACCTTCTTCGCCTTTTGACGCAAAACCGGATTAGCCGGCGGAATAATCTTCAGAATCGTCATCTGTTCGTTCAAATGGAATAGGCTTATCAATCTCAGCTACGTCGGTATAGGCGCGTAGCCATTTCACAATGTCATCTCCAATTTGGTTCTGACGTTGTTTTTCTTGGCGTAAACGATGCTCTTCCATGTAACGGAAGATGAGCTGCTGCACCGTCACTGGGTCACGGACCCAATTGAAGGTCAGTTCCCCTGTGTCGCCACCAGTTTGAATGGTAATCGTACCGTAATTGAAAAGATTAGCAAATAGATTGGGGCGGCTATAGCGTACATTCAAAATCGAATCGATGGGCGCGACGCGCTGCTGTGACCGTAACCCAAGCGGCGACTTTTCAGCATCCACAACTTTAGATGGCGAAATACTATAAATATCGTTTCGCCAATCTTCGTACTGATACCACGTCCAGCCCGTCAACAGCGCCCCGGCAAACGCAATGCCGCTACAGAAAATATTGAACAACTGTCCTTCAAAGAAGAAAAACAAAGCCGCACCACAAATAACGAGAACGGGAAACCCCAACAGGGAGATCCCTAGCTCCCAAGTCAAAATAAGCCAGTGCTTACGGATAATAACTTCGTCTTTATGCTCTTCATAAAAGCGCGGTAAGAAGCGGCCTAAAAAGCTCAGAAAGCCCAGCCGACGACGTGGTGCAGGCGGAGGCGCTTGAGGAACCGCTTCCTTTGGCTTTTGCGCTTCCGCTTCCGGCGGCACTTCCCAACCAATACCTTCTCGGACCCGCTTTTGAAGCGTTTGCTCATCATCGATCTTACGTTCGATCTGGGCCCGCTCTTGCATTTCACGAATAAAATCAATCGTGGCGTTGGGCGAAGCTACGTCACGGAAGACAATCGCACCAGTAAACGTTTGAATGGTGACATCACCATAGTCAAGCGCTTTTTCAATAAACGTCTGCTTGACCTGAATGGCACGGATCATATGCAGCGGTGCTTCAATGCGCTGATCATTGATGATCGCAATCCGTTCTGCGGCAATCACCCGTCGATTGGTCACAGCGTAAATATCGTCGTTGTAGTCAAACCAAAGAAACGTCCAAACCGCGACACACAACACCACGACGGGCAAGATCATGACATACCACGGTAGCGGAATGACCCACCAATAGAGCCAGCCAGCAGTTCCCAACAGAATTGCGCCAATCACAAGCGCTGGGCCACCGCGAAAGAACAACCATGACCAGTGTTTCCCCATGACCAAGGAGACTTCTTCCTTGGGTTCTAGGAATTGCTGTAGTCGCTTACGATACTTTGGCTGATACGCTTGGTCAGCCAAGACAATATGCGTATGAATACTTTCAGACGCATCAATCAAATCCGCAAACTGATCTGCAGGGATGACTAAAATCGTACTCGCTTCAGTTGTGCGTGCAGTGAAATACCGCAGCGAGTCCTTTAGGATCTCAAACTCACCAAAGAAGTCGTCCGTATGTTTCAACGACACAACTTCTTTTGGATAGTCATCCTCTTCGTCTTCGTCCTCTAACCCACCGCGATACAGTTCGACTTCGCCAGAGTAAACCAAGTAGAAATAACGTGGTTCATCTCCTTCTTCGTACAAGATGTAGTTTTCTTCAAAAACACGCAGCTTGAACATCGCAGCCAGCGCGTCGAGTTCGTCATCTGGCAGTGACCGAAAAAGGCTTACGTGTTTCAAATGTGAAACAATATCTTCTATTAAGTGCTCAGGCATATAGAAATCAAATGAACGCGTTTTTTGTAAAAACCAGAAAGTTTTCTGAAAAAAATCAACGATAAATCTGGTTTTTACTGAAGGTTTCGCAGGCTATCGCAAATTTATTACCGCGTTTTTGTTGCGAAACACTTAGAATATTTTGGACGCGAAATCGTTGACGATTGTAGCATAATTAAGGGCTTGAAATAACACATATGTGCTACAATGAAGTGGTCCGGCAATGCGCCCTCAGAGCTCTTCGCAACGCCAACTTACTACTACGCGTCCAAGAAAATTCAATCAATTTTTTAGCACAATTTTGGCCCGAAAAAGCACAAAATCCTCATCTCGCAAATCACGCGGAAAATCAAGAAATACGCGGCAATCGGTCTCGCTTTCCCCTCAACAGAAGCTAGACATGATTGGCGTCGTTTTGGCGTGCTTTGGCTTATTGCTCGCGTTTGCGTTCTTTTCACCAAGCCAAGGTGTCATCAGTGGCACACTGAAAAGTATTCTGGGCCAGATTTTTGGCTTAGGTCGGTTTGTCATTCCGTTCATTTTGCTGGCAATTGGCACGTATATCTTTGCGCGTCATTTTAGAGAAGATTTACCTTACTTTGCGCCAGAACAAATCTTAGGCTGCGTTGTTTTATTCATAGGTGGACTCGTGACGCTCCACTTTGCGCACGCTTGGTACACCGGAATTGCACTGGATCAACTTGCACGCGCTAGCGGTGGCGGCGGCTGGATTGGTGCGTTATTTCTAGATCGGCTCGTGATTTGGCTAGGCTGGCTGGGCGCACTCGTCGTAGTCATGGTCTGGCTAGTAATTGCGCTATTGCTCACGTTTAGCATTTCTACCCAAGACATAGTGGATTATGTGTTAGGGCAACTAGAACGCATTCCGCGCGAACTGCCTCCTATCACAATTGGCCGTGGCGCTGGTTACCAAGAAGAAATCCCGGAAGCGGCATACCGCCCCGTCCGAACCAAATACGCTGCGCCTGAAGAGATAGAAGAGGACTACGAAGAAGAGGAAGACGAGGTAGAAGAAGCGCCTAAACCTACAAAGAAGGCGACTAAGAAAACCTCGCGCAAATCTGGCGCTAACAAGAATGCAGCCGCCGAACCTGCGGTGCAGCCAAAACAGCCCGCTGTACATCCTGCTGCACCGCCTGTCGGTGCGCAAAGTAGCAGCCAACCTGCCGCCGCTGGACACACGCCGTTGTATGTTGGTGCCGCTGAGCCAGAGCAAAAATGGGAGCTACCAGATATTGATAGCATCCTCGAAGAAGGCATCGATAGTGTTGCAGATGACAACTTTGATCGCCAGCGGTCGCGCACAATTGAAGAAACCTTAGAAGCGTTCGGCGCACCTGTCAGCGTGGTGGAAGTCAATCGTGGCCCTACCATTACTCAGTTTGGCGTTGAGCCGCAATACCTTGTTCAACGCAGCGGAAAACGTGTCAAAGTCAAAGTCAACAAGATTGTGTCACTCGCGGACGATCTGGCGCTAGCACTCGCTGCCCCGTCTGTTCGGATTGAAGCACCAGTCCCTGGCAAAGGCTATGTCGGTATTGAAGTTCCAAACGAAAAAGGCTCAGTGGTTTCCCTTCGCGATGTAATGGAAACAGAGAGCTTCCGTAAGATCAAAGGCCCATTGCCCATTGCACTCGCCCAAGATGTCTCTGGCCAACCAGTCACTGCCGATCTCGCCTCAATGCCGCACTTATTGATTGCTGGGACCACGGGTTCTGGGAAGAGTGTCTGTGTCAATTCCATCATTAGCGCCCTGCTACTCACGCACACGCCAGATAAACTGAAGTTTATTATGGTCGATCCAAAGCGCGTGGAGCTGACAGGCTACAACGGGATTCCACACTTACTTGCGCCAGTTGTGGTTGAAATCGAACGCGTAGTTGCGACCCTACAATGGATCGCGCGCGAAATGGATACACGCTATACAAAGTTTGCGCATATCGGCGCGCGTAATATTGAAGATTTCAATAAGAAAGCCGAAAAAGCCAACGAAAAGAAAGTACCTTATCTGGTCGTGGTAATTGACGAGTTGGCAGACTTGATGATGCTGGCGCCAGAAGAAACTGAAAAGATTATTGCCCGCTTAGCACAAATGGCACGGGCAACCGGCATCCATCTGCTGATTGCAACGCAACGGCCTTCCGTAGATGTTGTGACCGGTCTGATCAAAGCCAATATGCCTTCACGGATCTCATTCGCAGTGGCGTCTAGCATTGACAGTCGCGTTATTCTTGACTCACCGGGTGCCGAAAAACTGCTTGGCCAAGGTGACATGTTGTTTATGCCAAATGACGCGCCACAGCCCATGCGCATGCAAGGTGTGTATCTTTCTGATGATGAAATAGCGAAAATCGTTCGCTATTGGAAGGGGACGTATCAATTCAAGCCAGCGCCGCCAGAGACCGCAGCCGATGTGGCAAAGGAAGCGCAAAGCGTCGCCCAGCGAGAAGTCGCAAACAGCACTGCTGTCATTGGCAGCGGTGCCCCGAAAACAAGCACGGCAGCGCCACAAACCACGACCGTGGCCGCCGAGCAACCGGCTCCGCAATCGCCTACGCCGTGGGAAGAGATGCAAGACATCCAAAAGATTGAAAATCGGGATGAGTTGTACGACGATGCAGTCCGCGTCGTTCGAGATCTAAAGAAAGCATCTATCTCGCTACTACAACGGCAGCTACGAATTGGATACACCCGTTCGGCCCGACTGATCGATACACTCGAAGAAGATGGAATTGTTGGCCCACCTAAGCCCGGTGCTCAACAGCGTGAAGTGTTAGATTACGGTACAGAAGACGACAGTAACGGACTTCCTCCAACCCATTATTAATCGAATAATGGTCAAATTACTGGTAGACTTCCGACAATGAGCGGAACAGGAAAAGTTCAAATTAGCGCCCGCCACGTTGCGGGCGTTTTTGTTGTTGGTATCACCTTATTGATTTCAGGCTGTCAGGCACTCTCAAATGAAGATGCCACCACAGATCCTGATCTTGTCGTCCCCACTGTTAGCGTTGCCGAAATCGTTGATCCAGAGCCTACTGTGTCTATTCCAACGCCAGTGCTACAGGTATCGAATACGCCGGAACCAACACCCACTGAGGCGCCACCGACTGAGACATTTACGCCAGCGCCAACAGCGACGAACACCAAGATTCCAACTGCAACGCATACCGCAACCAATACTGCTACGCCAACAGAGACGAACACACCGACAAATACTCCAACAGCAACAAATACACCAACCGCCACGCCCACACCAGCACCCACGCGTGACCCGCGTTACAACGTTGCCTTACTCACAGACGACACAATTGATCTGGCAGGCAGTACCAGCAGCAATATCGATGCACTGCTACAAACACAATTTGAAGCCGCAAACAGCACCTACGAAGCCATTGTGATCAATGGCGAGACTGTGGAGCGTGACGTCCGCCAAGCGCTTGAAGACGCTGATTTTGATCTTGTGGTGCTCAGCGGTGTTGGGCTTGAAGCTGGTGTCGAAGAAGCTGTTGCGCTTGATCTGAACGCACAATTGATTGCAGTCGAGCAAATGGCAACCATTGACGCTGAAAATCTACTTCAAATTGGTGGGCCAGAAACGCGTTTCGATGAGATCGCGTTTTTATCCGGCGCCATGGCTGGCGTTACCACGAGAACGCTTGAAATCAACGGCTTCATCCCAAGTACGCATCCTTATTCCCCCTATTTCCGAAATGGATTTATCCACGGTGTGCGGCTGACATGTGGCGTTTGTAATGTTCAAGTTGTGGAATATGACTCTGACACGCTCGATACAAATGCAGAAGAGACTGCGCTGCAACTCGTAGATGGCGCAGTAGACCAAATCTTTATCGTTGCAGACGCAGACGTTGGTAATTTCTTGCAAGAAGCCACTAGAAATGGAATTGGCGTCGCGCACTATGGCTATGATCCATTGTCACAGGTCAAATTAGCCAGTCGCCAAAGCAAAGTTCAACCCATTGCTACTTTTGCAAGCCTAGAGCAGCTCACAGACGCCTTAGATCAGCTCACAGAAGGCAACTTCATCTCAGCTCAGTTGCCGCTGTCGCTCTCCACGCAGACTGTTTCAATTCCTAATCTGCAAGAAACTGAACTCACACCTGCGGAAATAGAAATTTTGATTGACACCGTTATTCGCTTAGAAACTGAAGTCTTGTTTACTGGAGTAGACTTGGAAACGGGTGAACGCGAATAGGTAGCATTGAAAATTCCAAACTTAGCTAAAAATTGCGTAATAAAAAACGGCTTCTCGGGTGAGAGGCCGTTTTGTTTATCTATCTAAATTTATATCGAAATGATGCTTCGCAGCATACGATCTAAATTAGTTCGGGAACTTGATCCAATATTCACCGTCCGGAGAGACATCATGATCAACAGGTTTGAACCCGTGCGTATCATCTCGATATTGATAGTGCCCTAGCGGCAGGTTATTGACCTCAAGAGGAATACAGTCTGGACCGATTGTTGTACAGTTCTCTACCAACTTGCCCCAGCGGTCTGTATACCCTGAGAAGTTCACAATTCCATCACCGTCAGTGTCGAGACGGAGTGGAAGATAGAAGCTTAGCAAATGTGCTTCCATAACTGAGTTGTTATAGCGACATTGTGCCTCTGGACAAAACGGCGTGAACGCATTTGGGTTAGCCGGATCGACAATCCCCCACGCATCATCAGTTGCCAGCGCAAGCTGCGGCAATACGGAGCCTGGTTCATTCGTGACCGGGTTGTATTGTTCGCTATACCAAATGCCATGTGCAGCCCCACAAGTGTGGCTATTTTCAACACAGTGCAACCGAGCAGGACGATGTTCTGCTGGGAAAGGGCCTCCGGCTGGATCGCCAGGCAATGGAATATGTTGCCCATCTATCAAGAGGATGCCATAGTCTAACCAGCCCCCTGTTCTTAGAATCCCACATTGACTCGGATTATCCGTGCGACAAGCCCGCGCTTCCATCCAAAACGAATGAAATCTTGTGGTGGCGCCCATTGGCGCCATAATCGCATGGAACTGTGCTCGAAAATCAGTAATACAGCCGCCAGTTCCATTTGGAATACACGGCATGTCGCGGCGCACGAGCCAACCATAGCCTTCATGTTTTTGATCATTCTCGGCACCATGGTGGCTCACGGTCTGCCAAGGGTATGAAATTTCTTGCCCAGTGCCAGTCCCCACAGGACCGAAAATATCGTTCACCGTATGCGGGTTATCTTTATGTTCATGGTCATAATGACAGGCAAACTGTTCATTGATGAGACCATGCCAAACCGTTGGATCATGCAATTCCGGAGGACAAGGTGGCATACTCGCCGCTTGCTGCGCAGCTTGGGCGTCAATGTCTGAGTATTCTTGCGGCCAAGCTCCATGTTCACCATGTGCTGGCGCTGGAGCAGCGTCTACCGGCGGATAATACGGAACTTTGATGACTTGCCCAGCCCAGATTGCACCAGGATCAGACATGTTGTTGAGGTCCGCAATGACCTCCACTGATGTGCTATAGGCTGCCGCAATTTTGATCACGGTATCACCAGGTTGGATCGTGTAATCAATAATTTGCGGTTCGCCATATTGTGCAAAGGCGCTTTGGATAGCAAAAACACTCACCAAACCTGTGAGGAAAACGGCGATCAATAATTTGTATAAATGTATATAAAAAGGTTGTTGTCTCAATTTCTGAGGTATGATTCCAAACATCTAAAAATACTCCTACGACTATGCGCTAGATTTTACGTACCATTACTTTGATTACTCTGAGAAGCGCCTAACCGTTTACCCAACGCACTCCGAGAGCATGATCAGAATTGTGTTCGCGTATAGTTGACGTAAATGTTAACAGCATTACCTTAATGTAAGGTTTATGTCGGCCAACCTTAAGAAGCATAGTCCATTGACCTAGGCCAACATCGGAATTGCCAGTTCAGTATTACATTGGTATTTCTCGATCCGTTTTTCTACATGACTTCAGCCAAAATTGTTGCAATCTTGCCAGCATATAACGAAGTACAAGAACTTCCACTTCTGCTTGAGCAATACAAAAAAATAAAACCCAACTACCCCAATCTGCACGTTGTTGTAATTGATGATGGCAGCACCGATGGGACTGTTGAAGCTGTCGAAAAGGTCCAAACCGATTGGATAGAAATTGTGAAACACGGTGTTAATCGTGGCCTAGCCCAAGGGATGCGCTCTGGGTTTACACGCGCACTAGAGTTAACCAGTGACGATGACTTCATCATGGCAATGGATGCGGACAACACGCATATGCCAGATCAGTTACCGCAGTTGCTTGCAAAAATGCATGAAGGCAACGATGTGGTCATTGCATCACGGTTTCGTAAAGGCGCAAAAATGTATGGCATTCCGCCCCATCGACAGCTATTTAGCCGCGGTGTGAGCGTGTTATTCCAACTCTTCGCACCCATGCGCGGCGTGCGCGATTTCTCATGTGGGTATCGCTTATATCGTGCTGCGGTTGTTCGTACCTCAATGCAGCATTGGGGCGACAACTTCATTAGCGAAGATGGATTTGCCAGTATGACTGAGATTTTGTACAAAATCAACCTTCATCCGGGTGCGAAATTTGGCGAAATCCCAATGACACTACGCTACGATCAAAAAATTGGCGCTACCAAAATGCCATTTTGGCAGAACATCAAAGACATGTTGCGGCTCATGTGGGAGAACCGCGGAAACTCTTCATAAGTAGACACCTTGTCTGCTTGTCTCACTCATAGGAAGCAAGTAAAATCCATCCATGAGTGTTGTACTGGAGTTGAAAGGGATTACCAAGCGCTTCCCAGGCGTCTTGGCCAACGATCATATAGACCTCACCTTAGAAGAAGGCAAGATCCACGCTTTACTAGGTGAAAACGGTGCTGGCAAAAGCACCCTCATGAATATTTTGTACGGACTGTATCAGCCTAATGAAGGTGAAATACATGTCCGCGGCAAGCCCGCAAAAATCTATTCCCCAAGTGACGCAATTGCAGCCGGTATTGGCATGGTGCATCAGCACTTTATGCTTATTCCCGTGTTTACCGTTGCGGAAAATGTCATGCTTGGTGAAGAAGAAACGCGCGGCATCGGGGGATTGCTCAATCGGCGCAGCGCAAGCAAAAAAATCCGCGAGATTTCCGAAAAGTTTGGTTTAGATGTTGACCCTAAGGCCATGGTCGGTGACCTGCCTGTGGGGGTTCAACAGCGCGTTGAAATCATCAAACTGCTGTATCGCAATGCCGATATTCTGATTTTCGATGAACCTACCGCTGTACTTACCCCACAAGAAACAGACGGCCTGTTTCAAATCATGCGGTCACTGACCGCACAGGGAAAATCCATCATTTTTATTACGCACAAGCTGAAGGAAGTGTTGGAAGTTGCCGATAACATTACCGTTATTCGGCGCGGCAAAGTGGTCGGCAGCACGGTTCCAGATCAAGCTGACAGCAATAAGCTAGCGGAAATGATGGTTGGCCGTGAAGTCGCACTCGAAATTGATCGCACCCCGCCTTCCATCGGCGAGACCATTCTGAATGTGAAAGATCTTGTTCTGTTGGACGATCAAGAGAATGTCGCGGTAAACAACGTCTCATTTGAAGCCCGCGCTGGTGAAATACTTGGGGTTGCTGGGGTCCAAGGCAATGGGCAAACTGAACTCGTTGAGGCAATTACGGGGCTACGTGACACATTGTCTGGCAGCATCAGTTTTGAAGGCAAAGACATTACCAATGCCTCCCCCCGCAAAGTCACGCAGCTTGGCACCGCCCATATTCCTGAAGATCGACAGCGTGACGGCCTCGTTCTGGAATTCCCAATTACTGACAACCTCGCTTTGCAAGAGTATTACAAAGCCCCCTTTTCAAAAGGCTTAATCATGCAAGATGGCGTGATGCTCGAAAATGCAAATAAGCTCATCGAAGAATACGACATTCGCACCCCTGGCGCTTCTACAAGTGCCGGTTCTCTGTCAGGCGGTAATCAACAGAAAGTGATTATTGCGCGTGAATTTACCCGCGACATCAAATTGTTGCTCGCATCGCAACCAACACGCGGTCTGGATGTAGGCTCAATTGAATATATCCACAGTCAAATTATCAAGAAGCGCGACACTGGTACAGCCGTGATGCTGATTTCAACAGAGCTTGATGAAATCATGAAACTCTCTGACCGGATTGCAGTGATGTTTGACGGAGAAATTGTTGGCATTGTGGATGCAAACACAGTTACCAAAGAGCAAGTTGGGCTCATGATGGCGGGCGCCGTTGATGAAGCAATGGAGACATCCGCATGAGCGATCAGAAACCCTCAAGCAGCGACATTCTGATTGAAGAACTCAATCGGACAAATGGTTCATCCAGAGTAGGTCAATTTGGCCAGCTAATTCTCATTCCAATCCTAGCCGTGATTACCGGCCTCGCGATTGGAGCCATCATCATCATTCTCACGTCTGAGAGTGTTTACGCTGCGTTTGGAGAGTCCATCGGCAGTGGCCTAGGGCAAGCCTTTAGCGTTGTGTATGAAGCCTACTGGGCGCTATTTATTGGCGCGGTGGGTGATCCGGGCAAGATCAGTGCGGCACTTAGCTCCGGCGATAGCGAAGCCATTCGGCGTGCGTTCAATCCTTTCTCAGACAGTTTAGTCGCCACGACACCCTATATCTTTGCAGGTTTAGCCGTTGCGCTCGGTTTTCGAACTGGTCTTTTCAACATTGGGGTTGAAGGTCAGCTCTACCTGGGTGCGGCACTCGCGACGTATATCGGGTTTGCGTTTACTGATCTACCAGCCATTGTGCACATTCCATTTGCGCTAGCAGGTGGTGTTGTAGGTGGTGCAATTTGGGGCTTTATTCCTGGGTGGCTCAAGGCAAAAACGGGCGGGCATGAAGTCATCAATACCATCATGATGAACTACATCGCCATCCGGCTTACGGAATGGCTCGTCAAAGGACCATTACAGCGGCCAGAAGCACAAAACCCAATCAGTCCAATTGTGTTGGAAAGCTCCCAACTGCCTAAACTCTTTGGTGAACCGTTACGGTTTCACATTGGCTTTTTCATTGCCCTCGCAACCGCCTGGCTTGTCTGGTGGTACTTATTCCGTACCAAAATGGGATTTGACCTCCGCACAGTCGGTGCAAATTCAAATGCCGCAAAATATGCAGGGATGAATATTGTCCGTAGCACCGTAGTGGCAATGTCACTATCTGGCGCGCTAGCTGGTCTGACGGGTGCAAACGAAATTTTGGGCGTGAACCATTTCTTCGTTTCATCCTTCTCACCCGGCTATGGATTTGATGCAATCGCGTTAGCACTGCTTGGAAAAAACCACCCCGTTGGCGTGGTGCTTGCTGCCATTCTCTTTGGCTTTTTACGCAGCGGCGCAACCAGCATGCAACTCAACGCAGGGGTACCGGTCGACATCATTTCAATCTTACAAGCGCTGGTACTGGCCTTTATTGCTGCACCGGCCATCATTCGCACCATCTATCGGCTCAAAGAGCCCAAGGAAAGCGATGCAATGATGTTCTCAGCCGGAGCCGGAGACTAAGACGATGGCAACTATGACAACAACTGTCCCGAACGCTGCAACCAGCGTTGAACTCAACCGTCGCCGCCGCATGGGTCTCGTATTCTTGGGATTTGCGGCGCTCATTTGGGTGCTTTTTGTGTACTGGCAAGGGCCTGAAACAGACGCAATCACGACCTTTCGGCTTGCTCCTGGCGGGCCAAATTCCGCTATTCCCCCATGGGAATTCAACGCACTCAATGGGATCAACATTGTTGCTGGCATTTGTGCTGCACTTGGTGCATTTCAGTTAGTCCGCGGCTTTGGCAAAATCACCAGTGCGGTGATGTGGACCATCATTATTCTATTTGCCTTTGCGTTTCTTACTTGGGCTGCTGCGGGTAAATCATTGAACTTAGCAGGCTTGCTCAACGCGACGCTAGTGCGTGCTGTACCGATCGTCATCGGTGCAATGTCAGGGATTTTGTCTGAGCGCGTCGGAGTCTTCAACATTGCCATTGAAGGCATGATGCTAGGCAGCGCGATGATGGCGGTGATTGTTGGGAGTATCACGAACGTTTGGGGTGGCGTTGCTGCCGGGATCATTACGGGCGGACTGCTGGCACTAATCCACGCCGTGCTATCGATCAAATACAAAATCGATCAGATCATTTCTGGCACAGTGATCAATATTTTTGCGGCTGGGATCACGAGTTACATTTCAGCGAAATTCCTGAATACCTATGCTGATCTAAACAGCCCTGGCATTGTGAAGCCTTTTCCGCTGCCGTTTTTATCTGAAATTCCAGTGTTAGGCACCATCTTATTCAGACACACGTGGTTTGTGTACTTTATGTTCATCTTTTTGGTGCTAATGCAAATTGGCATTTTCCACACCCGCTGGGGATTGCGCATGCGGTCGGTTGGGGAACATCCCAAAGCCGCCGATACGCTTGGTATCAACGTCATTCGCACCCGCTATATGTCTGTTGTCATGAGCGGGATGATGGCTGGTTTTGGTGGCGCTTGGTTTACGCTTGGGTCTGTTGGCCGCTTTGATGAAATGATGACAGCCGGGAAGGGCTTTATTGGCCTCGCAGCGATGATCTTTGGTAACTATAGCCCAATGGGTGCCCTAGGTGCGGGGCTGCTATTTGGGTTTGCCGATTCACTTCAAACCAAGCTTGCAATTCTCAAGATCCCAATTCCGTCTGAGTTCCTGTTAATGGCTCCTTATGTAATCACCATGGTGGCACTCGCAGGGCTTGTTGGACGCGCCCATCTACCAGCCGCTGGTGGCCAGCCCTACGATAAGGAATGATGATTGATAGATGACGAGTGAAGTGCATCCAAAAATTTTGTTGACTTCACTCGTTACTTATCACTCGTTATCTGAAAAGCCTAACCAACAAACTCTCCTTTCCATGAGCGTACATATCGGCGCTGAAGCAGGCGCAATTGCAGAAACCGTTTTACTTCCGGGCGACCCATTGCGAGCACAACATATTGCTGAAACAATGCTCGAAGACACCGTGTGTTACAACAATGTCCGCGGCATGCTTGGATTTACAGGCACATACAACGGCAAGCGCGTTTCGGTGCAAGGGACTGGCATGGGAATGCCATCCTGCTCAATTTACGTCAATGAGTTGATTCAGAGCTATGGCGTGAAAACCCTCATCCGCGTGGGTTCTTGTGGTGCACTCCAACCCGATTTGAAGATGTATGACATTGTGTTAGCAATGTCTTCATCCACAAACTCCAACATCAACAAAATTCGCTTCAACGGGCTCGATTATGCGCCCACTGCAAGTTTTGAACTGCTCAAAAAAGCGTATGATGTTGCGCAGTCCAAAAACATTCCAGTTCGCGTTGGCCCGATTCTAAGCAACGACTCCTTCTATTCAGATGACCCTGACGACTGGAAGCTGTGGGCCGCATACGGAACGCTAGTGGTTGAAATGGAGACGTCAGCCATTTATACCCTTGCGGCCAAATATGGATGCCAAGCTCTCTCGATTTTAACTGTAAGTGACAGCTTAGTGACGGGCGAAGAAACTGAAGCAATGGAGCGTCAAACGGCATTCACGCAGATGGTGGAAATCGCGCTGGAATTGGTCTAAGTAACGCAATAAAAAACCACAGAGCAGTGACATAATACATCGTGTCAGATAGGCATCAAGCTAAGCAGTTCTGCTAGCCGATTCGTGCGCTAAGGCGTCATCCCGCGCACGAACGAGGCCCAATAAAGTCAGAATTTTGATGGCGTGTGCGGGATACATTCGGCAAGCTCAGCACAAGTCTCGTTATTACATTGGCTGTTTTGTTGACTCGGTATTAATGAGATCCCAGCCGCCGAGCCAGTTTGGCTACTTTTGGTCACGCAAACGCGTCTGGGACTTGTACTGAGCAGCGTCGAATGTATGACACTTGTGCTTTCGTTCTAGCTAGCAGAAATGAGTTTTTCTGTACAATAAATTTCTTAGCTTGATGCGCATGTGACATGATGCATCATGTCACTACCCTGCATTCAAAAGAAAACGGGCTGCTCATTTGGCAGCCCGTTTTTAGTTTGTCTCTAGCGTTAGCTTTTAAACTGATCTAGATTGCTTTCCATGTGGCGTCGTAACAAAACTGCTGACAACGCCCATGCCCCAATCGCTAATGGAATGTGCAAACATAGCCCCAGACCTAGCGTGATGAGATCGAAGACTAGCAGTGCACCGGTTGCGATCCAGTAGCCAATCAGCCACGCCAGCCCAAGCTCTACTTTGCCGACATACATCCAGCCGAGCCCCATAAAGCCAAAGACTGAACCAAGCACTTCAAGCACAAGAGCTAGACCTCGGTCCTTCCCCGCTGGCGCAGCGCCGGAGTGAGAAGTGCGTCGCCCGGTATTGATCTTTGGACCAGAACTAGATGTTTTGGATCCAGAGCCAGCAGTGTCATCTGCTGCAATTTCTTCCACTTCTTCAACCGGATCATTTGGATCTAGTTGAACAACTTCGCGGACAATCCCAATGTCTGGCTCTAGTAATTCGCTCGCAATTCGCGAGAATTCTGTGTCATTGACAATGGTTTCTGCGCTGGCAGATGCAGTTTCTTCAACGGCATCTTCAACAATTTCGCTAACATCGTCATAGACCTCAGCGACAGGCTCTGTCATTTCAGCCGCAAAATCTTCTGTGACTTCCGCAACGTCCTCAGTATCTAGGACAAGCGTCTCAGCGATTACGCCTTCAGCGGGGCTAACGACATAGTTCCGATGAACGTAGCAAGTGACTTCGCCATCGCGGGCATTATTCAAACACTGATCGCCTTGTTTTGTAATCGCGATACAGCGTGGGTTTGTTGTTTCAGATGTACTCATGTACAGATCTCCAATTCTATTGATGTGTATTTGCTAACTAATACGCACCATCTCAATTAGAGTTGCGCAAAAAGCATATGAGTTTCGTAAACAAAGCCTAGGAAAACAATTGCTTAACAACTTGAACCGGCAACGTGCGGATTTCGCGAATGCCCAACAGCGTGGCTAGTAAGAAGTAAACCAACATTCCAAGCCCCCCGCCAACGACAATCGACAACAGCGATCCAAGCGCTAGCGTATTGATGGCATAGACAATCACGACACCCATCACCACAGCAGAAATCCC
>JAHDIM010000459.1 GCA_020630805.1 Anaerolineales bacterium | reverse complement strand
CACAAACTTATCCTTTGGAATGTACTTCAACGGCATAAAAGTCCCTGCTCGCGCACTGTCGTATTCCAAGAATAAACTGTCTAGCTGAATATCCCCAAACAACTGTTCAGCAACTGCGTCATAGCCGCCGCTAAACAGCCATTCTCCTTGGTTGTTGCCTCGACACATATGCATTGCTAAGGTAAGCGATTCAGGTGCATTGGCGGCGACTGTGTTAATAAGCGTTACATATTGCGACAGCAACTGATCTGGATCGTATCCGCGTTCGATGATGCGGCTGCGCCATTTTTCATCGCAAAACATGGTGAACGTGGTGTCATCAAGCTGGACATAGGTTGCCCCAGCCGCTGCCAAGGCTTGCAATTCGGCAGCGTAGACAGCGGCAACGTCTGTAAAGAATTCGTCTAAGTCTGGATAAACCGTATCTGAAATCCCTTCCCGAAAGCGAAACATGTGCTGGTCTGTTGGACTCGGGAGCGTGATCTTTGGCACCAGCGTTGAATTGGCTTTGACATAGTCCAATTCATTCGTCGCGATGCCGCGTGCCCATTTCAATTTTCCTGTCACCGCCGGCGACAGATATTTGATCTCTTTGCCATCTTCATCAAATGCGATGTTGGACTCCATCATGGTGTAGCCGTCTACTTTTTCATTGAAATGACCAAAGTAAATGGCACGCCGGAACTCGCCGTCGGTGACAGCTTGCAGGCCTACCGCAGCTTGCTTGGCTAACACTTGATCGATGGCTTCATTTTCAAGCGACGTGAACGCAGATTCCGGTAGCTGACCTGCATCAAATGAACTGCGTGCTTGTTTTAGGCTGACTGGACGCAACAAGCTGCCAACGTGGTCGGCGCGAAAGTATTGTTTCATAATGTAATCTCCCGTTGATCTTCAACAACCATTTGCCAAAATGCCGTCTGCGCCGCGCTAAACGGGCGTTCCCGCCGCCAAAGCAATAGTAACGGTCGGGTTAGGTTTGCGCCCACAATTTCGACCGGGGCAAGCTCGCCGCGTTCAATTTCACCGCGCACCGTATACGACGGCAAGATGGACATCCCAATCCCATTCAAAACGGCTTGCTTTGTGGCAAACGGGCTGTCTAGTTCTGCACAGATATTGAGGGTGCCGAATAAGCTGGCGAGCCAACGCCGGGATCGGCTTCCTTTTTGCCTTGCAATGAATGGTTCTGTTCGCAGTTCCGCTGCTGTGATGCTGGTGTTATTAGACCAGCGGTGCGCTGGTGGCACAATGGCCACATACTCTACATCCCACAACGTATGCTGTGCCAAATTAGGGTCAGCGAGGTCATCAACCTTTCCGAGCGTGATGCCAAAATCGACGCGTTCATCTAGCACGCTTTGCACGGTTTCGCGGGTCATTTGGGTTTGTGAGCTCATGGAGACATTCGGAAACTGTCGCTGAAATTCTGCTAACCACACTGGCAATACATATGCACCCGCGCCCGGCGTTGCGCCCAACATTAGGCGGGTTGGAGCGTCTTCTCCTAAGGCACTAATCTCAATCCCAATCTGTTGAACCAACTGCAAAATTTCGTTGCAACGTGCATAAAGCACCTCACCCGCGGGCGTGATGCGCACACCTTGTGGCGACCGCTCCAGCAGTTTTACATTGAGCGAAGCCTCTAAATTGCGAATGTGCTGACTGACCGCCGCTTGCGACATCGTTAGTGCATGTGCAGATTTGTTTAGGCTGCCTTTTTCGCACACCAATTGAAAAATGCGCAGCTTGTGGAGTGTCACACCAGATAAGTCCATGGGTATAAGTCTAACTTATAACGTGCTGGAATGAACTGAGTCTAACTGTGTAGGCGACCCTTCTTTTACGATTTGAGTATCAAATGGCAGGTTACTCTTACAGTTAGAAACTTGTTTTTGTTCGCGATTGTTTCTATAGCAATTGCAAATACGAAATCGTCATCTCGAACACGTTCGAATTGCGGATGATCGTTTCAAGACATTGCGTGTGAGAGATCTATTTAGAAGCATGTGTAATAGCCTGCAGACAAATCTCATAAATAGATTTCTCACGCCGAGTCACTTAAGTCAATCTGCCCCAGCGCAAACGCGTTCGAAATGACGATCCCGTTTGTGTGTAACTCGAATCAGAAAAAGGTATTTCCAACATATGAAAACACGAACGCAAGTCTCAAACGTCTTAGTTATCGGCACCGGTGGCGCCGGAATGCGTGCGGCAATTGCTGCACATGAAGCTGGCGCTGACGTCATCATGATCGGTAAGCGCTTGATGCGTGATCCGCACACGGTCTTGGCTGCTGGGGGCATCAATGCCTCACTGGCTACTGTTGATGCGGAAGATACTTGGCAACAGCATTTTGTGGACACGGTCAAAGACGGTTATATGCTCAATGATCCAGAAATGGTTGAGCTCATGGTCAAGGATGCGCCGCGTGCGATTGAAGAGCTTGTCGAGTACGGTGTTGAATTTGCCCGCACTGAAGGTGGCGACGTCGACCAACGTTACTTTGGCGCCCATACTTATCGTCGGACTTGTTATGCTGGTGACTTCACAGGTCGCGCAATTGTGTATGCACTGGCAGACAAAGT
>JAHDIM010000458.1 GCA_020630805.1 Anaerolineales bacterium | reverse complement strand
AAACCGCCTACGACATCCTCATCGATGATATTGAAGACGGCTACTTCAATATTCCCGTTGTAGGTGCCGAACAACGCTATACCTCAAATGCCACAACCATGCTGGTAGTAGACATTTCAGGCAGCATGGAAGACCCAGACAGCAGCGGAACTTCCAAGCTTCAGGCTGCAAAAAATGCGTTAGGGAACTTAATCGAAATTGCTGAAGATGAACAAAACGCCATTACCGATGACATTGATTTTGGCCTGATCACTTTTTCATTTGGTGCCAATATTCGCGCTAGACCGACCAACAGTCTTCCAGCAATTCAAAGTATTGTCAACAGTTTGCGCGCAGACGGTGCCACGGCCATGTACGCCGGTCTAGAGAAAGCAATTCAATTGCTTGAGCAGCAACCGTCCGAACGGCGTAAAAGCATTGTCTTGCTCAGCGATGGCATGCCTAGTGAAGACGCCTCTGGTAATTATGAATGGCCAGATGGCCCTCCATTTGACACGCTCCAAGCCGAGGTCATTGGTTTGCTGAACACGTCTCTGCCGCCTAACACGTGTATCTACACCATTGGCCTTGGCGAAGCGGGACGATTAGATCAGAACGGGTTCCTATCAATTGATCCTACGTTCCTGAGCGACATTGCTAACACCTCAAACTGTGGCAACACCTACCTCGCGGAAGATGCCGTGGAATTAGCGAACGTCTATGCCCAAGTACGACATGATGCTGGCGGGATCATGGCTTTTGAATCGCAAGGCAATATTCGCCAAGATGAAACGCTCGCCTTAGGAACATTTGAAGTCGCCGAAAATCAAGAGTTATTACAACTCACGTTGAACTGGCCCGGCAGCCAAGTCGACCCTGTGTTGTATGACCCCAATGGCACGCAAGTAACCGCCAGTTATTCGGATGCAAAGCTGTCGTTTGGCGACACCGTAAGCAGCATCATTATTAATGAGCCGCTTGCTGGCACTTGGCGGCTAGACGCCGTTGGCGTGGACATTCCAAATGATGTCACGGTCTACAACGCGTTGGTGTCAACCCGCCCGAAGGCATTTATCAAACGTGTGGTGCCAGATGTCACCCCAGCCGCGCCGGAGACAGAGGTTGCAACTGCACCTGAAACAGCACCGCGCACTGGACAGCTTGAATTTATAAATGACTACCTGCTATGGATATTGATAGCACTGTCTGTAGCGGTCGTTAGTCTAATTGTAGCGACGCTTCGCCTGCGCCGCAGATAAGGAGTTTTAGAGAAGAAGATGGATATTCAAAATGCCCCAAAGGGGTCACTCGTTTCAGGGTTGGGCGGTGCGCTGCTCACGCTGATGTTTTTTTCGCCGTGGGTAACGGCTTGTAACACAACCATTTCTGGTAAAAACCTCGCCTTAGACATTGAAAGCTACGGCGTTGGCGAGTCTAATATGACATGGCTCTTATTGCTGCTACTCATTGGCTTAGGCGTGGCAGTGATTGGCGCATTGAATTTCAATGCAGATCCAAGCACGGTGCACAACCGCTCTGTCATCACTATTGGGGCGAGCGTAGTTGCGTTGGGCATGCTGCTGATGATCTATCGCGGCATTCAAAATGCAAATGCAGACCCGTTCATCAACATCACCATTGAGTCTGGCTTTCGGATGAGCGTTCTTGGCGCAGTGGCCATGCTGGCGGGCGGCTTGTGGGACAGAGGCGTATTCAAAAATGTAGATGTAAGCCAACTTGGCGATCAGGTCAAAGGTATTGATGTTGACAAAATCAAGCAGAAAATTCCCAAACCAAAAGATCTTGGCGGACTGGCAGCAGGTGCTGCCGCTATGCCTTCAAAACGTACAACGGCTGCCCTGCGTGCTATAGAAGGAAATTTACAAGGCGCAACCTATGGCATTAGTCATGACAACTGGGTTATTGGGCGCAGCCAAGAGGCCGATATTCAATTATCCGCGTCTGAAATTTCTCGCAAGCATGCGGTTATTCGCAAAAGTGGCAACGACTACTTTCTGCAAGATCAAGGCTCGCTCATTAGCACGCACGTGAATGGGCAAGAAGTGGTGGCTTGCAAACTGCAAGATGGCGACCTGATTGAAATTGCAGGCAACCTGTTTGAGTTCAAAATCCTTAGCTAAAGGAAGCAGCACATCATATGACAGATCTCATTGGCACGACGCTTAACAACCGCTACCGCGTTGATTCATTCATCGACCGTGGCGGCATGGCAGATGTCTACAAAGGCACAGACCTTCAAACGGATACACCCGTTGCGCTGAAGTTTTTGCGTTCAGACTACGCCGAAGATTTTGAATTTGAGCGCCGCTTTCAACGTGAAGGCCAAGCGCTTGGACGGCTAGAACACGTCAATATTGTGCGCTTTCAGGCGCTGGAGCGCAACCGGCGGCAGCTCTTTATGGTTATGCAATATGTGGCTGGGAAAACCCTGCGCGCCGAAGTCCTAGATTACAAGCTAGACCACGGCGAAGCGGCCATTTACCCAGTTCAGAAAAGCCTCGCCATTCTACGCCAAATTGCCAGCGCCTTAGACTTTGCGCATACCAAAGGCGTTCTGCACCGTGACCTGAAACCTGCCAATGTGTTGTTAGACGCCGATGGC
>JAHDIM010000457.1 GCA_020630805.1 Anaerolineales bacterium | reverse complement strand
TGACGCCGACTGTGAATTCAACCGCGCTGCGCGGCTTGGCGATGGCGGTGTAGGTTGCACCCAGAGGGCAGCAGTCTCATCTAACTTTTCTCCCAAACCACCTCCCAACAATCTATAATTACTGCCATGTTCCCCATCGTCTATCGCAAGATTTGGCGGGACCTGTGGCAATACAAAGGCCGCACGGTGCTCGTGGTGCTCAGCATTGCTGTCGGGGTGATGGCACTGGGGATGACCTTCTCCAGCCAAAACCTCATTGACTCGGCGATGGACGAGTCGCGGTCGGCTGCGCGCTATGCCCACGCTCGGATTCCCCTGCAAAGCATCTTCAATGATGACGTGGTCGAATCGATTCAAAAGCTGCCCGAAGTGCAAGAAGCCGAGGGCTGGTTCCAAGGTGGCATTGAATATAAAGGCAGTCTGACTGACGACGAATGGCAGGAAGGCACCATCATCATGCTGAAGGATTACGAAAATCAGCAGTTTGATCGGGTGCAGCTACGTGAGGGTGTCTGGCCGCAAGCTGAAACGCTTTCTGTCGAATTCAATCATCAAGAGCCGTATGGCTTACCTGCAATTGGCGAAGAGTTCTATATCAAGTTGAACAACCGCGCTGTGCCGTTCACACTCGGCGGGACCGTGCGCGACTCGGCCCAAAGCCCGCCGCCGTTCAATCCCATCAACGAAGCCTTTTTCTACGTCACGCCCCAAATGCTGGAGCAGTTGGTTGGCACGCGCAATTACAACAATCTGCGCTTTACTATTCCAGACTACTCCGAAGAACGCGCTGAGCTGGCTGTAGAAGCGGTGGAAGACAAGCTTGTCAAGCTCGGGGCAGTGTCCGCAGTGTCGCCCCTCACTGCCGATGTCCAAGATCCAGATCGATCCCAAGCCCAAGAATTTCTCGATGGATTTGGCCTGATCCTTATCACCATGGCTGGGATGAGCCTAGCGCTGAGTATTTTCCTCGTGGTCAATACGGTCAACGCCATCATCGCCGGGCAAATTCGCCAGATTGGCATCATGAAAACCATCGGTGGGTTGCGCAGTCAGCTCACCCAGATGTACCTTGCCAGCGTGCTGTTTTACGGCATCCTCAGCCTTTTTATTGCCGTGCCGATTGCGACTTTTGGCGGCTGGCAGTTGGCGAAATGGCTGCTGTTTATCCTCAACGTCCAAATTGATAATTTCACGTTTTCGCCGCTTGGGGTCGCCACCATGGTGCTGGTGTCCCTGCTAACACCGCTGATTGCTGGTATTGTTCCGGTGTTTACCGGCACGCGTATTCCGGTGCGTGATGCCATTGGCGAGCGCGGTATTGAGGCCTACGCTGGTGGGTGGTTTGACCGTCTCGTAACCGGCATCCCAAAAGTCTCACGCATGGTGGTGCTGACCTTGCGCAACACCTTCCGGCGCTTTGGGCGGCTAGTGCTCACGGCCGTTACCCTGACCGCAGCTGGTGCAATTTTTATGATGGTCATTATCACTGGCGATGCCTTCGACAAAACCATCGATGAGGTGTTCAGCGGCTGGGGCTTTGAAGTCCTGCTGATCTTTGGTGACTATCAGCGCACCAGTGAAGTGCAGGCCGCGATTGAAGCGTTCCCAAATGTAGAGATGGCGGAACTGTGGGTCTGGATGGAAGCTAGTACGCGCTCAGTTGGGTCCGATACAGACTATGCCGTGCAGTTGCGCGGCGTGCCCGAAGGCTCCACGATGTATCAGCCTGAGTTGGCAGAAGGCCGCCGACTGAATCCAGATGATGGGCATGCGATTATGCTCAATCAGCGGTTGGCAGCCGATATGGGCGTGGAGATTGGCGACAAAATCACAATTGATTTTGGCAATGGCCGCAGTTCTAACTGGCAAATTGTCGGCTTGGTGATTGATGTTGGCGTGGGCGGCGTGCAGAACACGGCCTTTGTGGATCAGGTCACGCTGGGCGCAGATTTGCGCAAAGCAGGGCAGGCTACGGTGGCACAGATCCGCACCATCAAAGACACGCGTGAAGATCAGGATCGCACCAAAGACGCGATTGTCGAGTACCTCAACGACAACAGTATGGATGTGTTGTTCTCGATTGGAGAAATTGAAAACCGCGAACTCAGTTCACAGGCTTGGCTGGTAATCGGTGGGTTGCTACAGATGATGGCGATGCTAATGGCGTTCGTGGGCAGCATTGGCCTCAGCGGCACCCTCTCGATCAACGTCATCGAACGGCGGCGTGAAATCGGCGTGATGCGCGCCATCGGGGCCTCGTCTTTCGATATTTCGCGCTTGTTCATCGGCGAAGGCTTGCTGATTGGCCTGACGAGTTGGCTGTTTGCCGTGCCGCTCAGCGCTGTTGGGGCACAGTACTTTGTTGAAGTTCTAGGTGATGCGCTGCAATTCCCGTTTGTCTACGAATGGACCTTCACTGGCGCACTCTACTGGCTCATCATCGTCATTATTTTGGCTGTCGTCGCGAGTTGGGTTCCTGCCCGGCGGGCAACAAGAATTAGTGTGCGTGAGAGTTTGGCGTATGAATAGCCTTAAAGACGAGATGGGTTGCTCAAAGTAACCCGTCTCGTGAGTTAAGGCTGAGCCTCTGATGTGCGTCTATCGCAAGAAATCTCT